>CAMBPP010000096.1 GCA_945869715.1 Bifidobacterium breve | reverse complement strand
CGAAAAGATGCGCACTTTGTAGAGTTCGAAGCACTCATTGCAGGTGCAAGTGATGCAGAGCCACTAGACCAAATGCTCGGTGGGCCAATGTTCTATACCTCTGGCACAACAGGCCGACCAAAAGGTGTGCGTGGTTCATTGTCGGGGGGTATGGCTCTGACGCCCGACATTATGAAACTCATTGCTGCTGGGTTTTCGAACTTTTTGCCCATTCCGGGGCGAACAATGTTGTGTGGTCCATTTTACCATTCGGCGCAGTGGGCATTTTCTTTCTTCCCCATGGTGGGCGGTTCTTCGGTCGTCATGCAGCACAAGTACGACTCTGCAGAAATGTTGCGCCTTATTGACGAGCATGCATGTACCAACGTGCACTTGGTGCCTACGCAAATGAAACGCTTGCTCGACTTGCCACAAGCCGTGAAAGACACTTTTGAAGGCGCGGCAATGAGCACGGTATGGCATGGTGCGGCACCTTGCCCACCCGCTGTGAAGCGTGGCCTCATTGAATGGTGGGGACCGAAAATTACCGAGTACTACGGCAGTACGGAAGGTTCCATCATTTCAACAGTGAGCTCGCAAGAGTGGCTGGAAAAAGGGGGCAGCGTTGGTAAGCCACTCGACAACGTTGAAGTACTTGTATTGAACGATGCCAACGAGCGTGTTGAACAAGGGAGCGAAGGCACCTTGTACTTCCGTAACAAGATGGGTACCGATTTCTCGTATCACAACGATGAAGGTAAGACGAAAGATGCTCACTTAGAGCCTGGCGTGTTCACCACCGGCGACGTGGGCTATATCGATGCCGATGGCTACCTGTGGTTGTCTGACCGCAAGATCGACATGATTATTAGCGGCGGAGTCAATATCTACCCTGCAGAAATTGAAGGCGTCATTGCTGTGCACCCGGGTGTAGAAGATGTTGCGGTGATAGGCGTACCTGATGAAGATTTCGGCGAGAGTGTTAAAGCATTAGTTCAAGTGCAAGAAGGTATTGCAGAATCACCTGAACTTGCTGCAGCAATTATTGCACGTTGTCGGGAAATGCTTGCTGGTTATAAGGCTCCGCGCTCTGTTGATTTCATTGCACACATACCGCGTACCGGCACGGGAAAAATTCAGAAGAAACCATTGCGTGCTCCGTACTGGGAAGGTCACTCGCGCAAAATATAGATGCTCAAAGTTAAGGTATGAGTCGTTTGTAGGAAGTAATGCCTTCAACGGTTTGCGCCTCACCATATTCACCACGGGCAACGAGTTCATTGAGTAAATCTTGTGGCTCTTGCCCGAGGGTTCCGTCTTTAACAACGAGCCACTTCACTTTGCTTGGGCTGACAAACTTTGAGTCGTCGTTGAGGAAGTTCGTTTTAATCCATGGGTTAGGGAACGTATAAATAATTTCACGTTGCGATGCGTGTGGCACAAAGGCGTAGTGCGCCGACACCACATCATTCGGCCCCACTCTGTCGAGGGCAGCTTCCCAGCCACTGTTGTCGCGAGTTCCATGTGGCCAATAACCCGTGTTGTACTTCGCGCCAAAGGGGAGAAGCCCCCAAGAGTTCGCAGCAATGTATGCGCACACCACAACGCCCAGCACGCCAAGGCGACCTAATGATCGCGAACGCCTCTGCAGAAACGCCGCTCCTTCAATGGCGGCAGCAATGGCGGCCACATTGGGAATTGCTTGGTAGTGATACATCATTGCCCAAGTGAAATCGGCAGTGGTGAGAATGTTGATGAAGTATTGCGGTAGCCCCATGAGCAAAGTGAGTGGTGCCAGTAACGAGAGGAATGCAAGTGGCGATGTAATGCGCCCGGCATAGGCAATGGCATTATTTTGATCTAGGCGATCGATAAATAGCGATGGATGACGCAGTGAAGTTTTCACCACTTCCGTCGGTGTTGTTCCTAAGTTGCCGTATAAAGCGCCATATGCACTGAAGTCGCCGGCAAGATGCGGAACAAACCAGACCGCAATGATGAGGAAATAGAGGGCGGCGCTTCCAAAGAGAATTGCGCCAAAACGAAAGCGCTTGCGAAACATCAGCAAAATGCCAAGCCCCATGACGGCGAGCGCAATATCTTCTTTCCACAGCATCGCAACGGCGATCCACACAATGGTGATGACATTGTGTCGAGTGACGTGTTTGCCTATTCCCTCTGGCCGCGACGTTGCATAGTGGTAGCCCATGAGAAGGAAGGGCATAGCCATTGTCTCGGGGTGGAAAGTTTCCCATGCCAGGTACGCAGTGGTGGGCAACAAGAGCCACGCAACACCAAATGCCAGTGCAGAAAATTCGCTTTTCAAACGATGGCGAGCAATGAGGAAAACTGGGTATGCCGCACTCGCCAATGCAATGACTTGGAACATATTCCAGAGGTTTGGCCCGCCACCCAGCCACACAAATGGCACAAGGAAGTAGTACATAAACATCGCATGATGACCAAAG
The DNA here is from genome assembly GCA_945869715.1 of Bifidobacterium breve. GTDB lineage: Bacteria > Actinomycetota > Acidimicrobiia > Acidimicrobiales > Ilumatobacteraceae > F1-20-MAGs119. The sequence goes on along the minus strand of CAMBPP010000096.1, from coordinate 3,079 downwards.
ACGGGAAGACCACAGACGGTGTTAAACCATTTGCCATGCGCTAGTAGCCATAGCGATTGATCGTGAATGCCAAGGTCGAAGTCAAAGGTGGCGTACGCATTTTGGCGGTGGACAACCAGGCGTCCAACAACAACGATCCATGTGAAAATGGACGCCCAAATGAGCGCGGAGGAAAGCGTCTTGCGCACAGCAGGCATTGCGAAAAAATACTACTTCCTCTTCTGATAATTTGGCCATGTAGCGACGAACGAGAGGGAAGTGAGCAAAATGGCAAGCAAAGAGGCAGAAGCGTTCCTTCAACAAGTGCGTGAGTACCAAAAACAAGCACTTGGCTCAGCAACTGCAGTTCCCACGCTGGAAGAGATGCGCTTTGGGGCAGAAGCGGTGATGGAAACCGTCGGTGCTATGCCTAATGGTGTCGAAATTGAACCTGTTGACGTGAGTGGTCTGTCGGCCTTGTGGGTGCGACACTCTGGGGCCGATACGAAATCAGTGGTCATGTACTTCCACGGCGGTGGTTACGTTGTGCAAAGTGCCAATTCGCATCGCAAAGTTGCTGCTCACCTTGCACTGCAGAGCAACAGAAATGTTTTGAGTGTGAATTATCGGCTTGCTCCCGAGCATGCACACCCAGCGGCAGTGAACGATGCAGTACTTGCGTATGAGTGGTTGTTGAGTTCTGGTTTCGCACCGAGCAAAATTGCGCTTGCCGGCGACTCGGCTGGTGGAGGGTTGTCGTTAGCGCTCATGGTTGCACTCAAAAATAAGAAACTTCCGCAGCCAGCTGGTGCGGTCGTATTCTCCCCTTGGGTAGATCTTGAGGGCACTGGTGAATCGATGGACTCCAAAGCAAGTGTCGATCTGATGGTTGACCGTCATGCGCTTGCACTTATGGCAAATATGTTTATTGGTGGAGGCTCGCTGCGTGACCCTCTCGCTGCTCCGTTGTATGCAGACCTTGCCGGTATTGCCCCTATATATATTCAAGTGGGTGGCGATGAAGCACTGCTCGATGATTCCACACGATTCGCGACTCGTGCAGCCCACGCCGGAGTATCGGTGCGCTTAGATGTGTTCCCCGAAATGCAACACGTATTTCAGTCGGGAGTAGGTGTTATTCCTGAAGCTAACGATGCTGTTGCGCGTGCGGGGCAGTGGCTGCAGGGAATCTTGGCCTAAGAACTACTTCCCGTTGAGCGCAGCGACAACAGGAGCAAAAGAATCAACGTCTTCTGCGCCAACGATGATGTAGCTAAAGCCCCAACGCTCGCGACGAGCAATGAGGTCTTCAATGAGTTTGCTCGGAGGGCCAATGAGTGCGAACGGTGTTTCTTCTACCATTGAAGGGGTAACACCAATCATTTGAGCTACACCATCAATAGTTCCGGCGGCATCGTCGGTGACCTTGACGAAAAAAGAACGAATGTTCATTTCAATGTTGGGCAATCGTGACCCTGCTGCATTAACGACAATGTTGACTTTGTCGGTGACTGCTTCGGCCGTCATGGTGCTAATTGCTTCGGGGCCAACAACTCCTGCGGTCATGGTGCCGTTAATACCAATGATGTCGGCTTCGCGCGCTGCATAGGTAAGAACACGTTTGCCACCTCCGCCAATCAAGATGGGTGGGTACGGGCGCTGTACGGGTTTTGGCATGCCAACGTAATTGGCAACGTTGTAATGAGTTCCTGCATGATTCACGGGTTCATCGCCCATGGCCGCCTTGATAATGGCAAGACCTTCAATAAAGCGGTCGATGCGTACACCGGGAGTGTCGTAGGCAATTCCTGACTGCTCGTAGTCGCTCACCATCCAACCTGCGCCTAAACCAATTTCGAGGCGGCCTTCCGAGAGCAGGTCGATGGTGGCAAGTTCTTTTGCCAGCACAACAGGGTGCTTGTAGTCGTTGTCCCACACGAGCGCGCCGACGCGCAGAGTGCTTGTTGCGTCGGCCGCTGTTTGCAATGCAGGAATAGGGGCAAGTTGATCGGTGAAGTGGTCGGGCATTGTGAGGCAAGAAAAGCCGTTGGCCTCTGTCTTCTTTGCTAGATCAACCCACTCTTTGCGGTTTGCGGCGCGCGAGCATTGAACGCCAAAACGAAAAGGTGCGATGTGAGGAAAAGACATGCGAAACCTTGACATATCCCACGGCAGCACAGCAAGTGTGGAGATATGACCTGACTTGCATCCGTCACCTTTTATCCCTACATTGAATAATAATTCAAAGTCCATTCTGGTGGACCCAAATACGGGTGAAGGTGGATGTTGTGGCTCGTTTAACACACATATGGAAAACAGGTGTTGTTGTTACAGCGTTATTGGCAACAGTGGTGGCATGCGGTAGCAGTGATTCATCACGTGCACGTAACGCTGCGTTAGTTGCTGGTACTAGCTGTGTGAAACCTGGTGCGGTAACAAAAGTATCGAAGGTGTCAGTGGTGTGCGCGAAAACGATCACCGGCAACATTTGGTATCCCACAATGAAAGCCAAAGGCAAAGCCCAAGCATGTGCCAAGCCTGGAATAATTCGCAAGAAGTCACAGATCGTCTGGGTGTGTGGTGTTGTGAAAAGCAAAAAACTGTGGCAAGCAACACAACCTCTTACCGCGTTATCAGCCAAAGGAAACCTACTATCAACATCTCCAGGTGCCTTTGTTGTTGCTGACAACGCAGTTTTGGCTGATCCCAAGATCCCTGATGACAAAACTGTCACTCAAGTGCCTGATGCTGCTACAACACCAACTCTCGCACCAGCAGTAACCACAGCATTGTCTCTTGTGACACAACCCTTGGGTGGTGTCAACGCTGACGCTTTAAAAACCCAGCCAGTAGTGCAACTCCTTGATCAAAGAGGCGCGTCTATCGCAACAGCCGGTATCACCATTACAGCTGTTTCTGGTCGCACTGATGTGGTGTTATCGGGCAATACAGCAATCACTGACGCTACAGGTCGCGCCACATTTACAACATTGTCTCTCAAGGGAATCATGGGAGACATCACTTTGACATTTACTGCATCAGGTCTTGAAGGCATCACATCAGACAAATTTGTCTTGGCCCCTGGAGCGGCAACTCAGCT
>CAMBPP010000095.1 GCA_945869715.1 Bifidobacterium breve | reverse complement strand
TCAGCTTGGGAAGCTGATGTTCTGCCTCTGAACTACACCCGCAGATAACGGTCTCAGATTACCAGCCACCTCTTTGAGCGCGACGAAGATTCTTGACTATGGTGGAGGCGTGATCTTGTCTGACCGCTCCATTCGTGAGCAACTCGCTGCTGGCCGCATAGTTATTGATCCACTCGACGAGACGTGTCTTCAGCCGTCTTCCATCGATGTCAAGGTGAGCAACCTATTTCGGGTGTTTCGCAATCACACCGCAAGTGTGATTGATGTCAAAAAAGATATGACGTCATTAACCGAACTTGTAGAAATTGCCGACGGCGATGCATTCATGTTGCACCCAGGCGAGTTTGCATTGGGAAGCACACTCGAGCGCGTTGGTGTTCCCGACGACATGGTGGCCCGTGTAGAAGGTAAGTCGAGCCTTGGTCGCCTCGGTTTGCTCATCCACTCCACTGCAGGTTTTATTGATGCCGGCTTCGATGGTCACATCACTCTTGAATTGTCGAACGTGGCCAACTTGCCCATCACGCTGTACCCCGGCATGAAAATTGGCCAAGTGAGTTTCATGATGATGACCACGCCCGCCGACAAGCCATACGGCAAAGGCGCATCTGGTTCAAAGTACCAAGGGCAACGCGGGCCAACCCCGAGTCGCTATTTCGAAAACTTCAAATAGTTAGCTTCCGGCAACAGGTGTCGCAAGTGGTGCATCGTTAGCAGCCATCTTGCGTTCGCCGTTCTCAAGTGCATCGAGAACGTGAATTGCAATGTCGGCAACTTTCACTGAGCCTTCTTCAACGCCAGCTGCTTTTACACCGTCGTCAAGCATGATGTAGCAGAACGGGCAAGCGGTAGCTACACGACTTGCGCCAGTGCTAATTGCTTCGCGTGCACGCTCGTCGTTCACCTTGGTGCCGATGCTTTCTTCCATCCACATGCGTGCACCGCCGGCGCCACAGCACATGCCGTTCGTACCGTTGCGTGGCATTTCCACCACTTGTACGCCCTTGATGCTGCCCACCACTTTGCGCGGCGCCATGTAAACATCGTTGTGGCGACCGAGGTAGCACGAGTCGTGATACGTAATGCGGTCGTCAAGTGTGGCATTGCTCATGTCGAGTGCACCACTGCCAATGAGTTCTTCAAGTAATTCACTGTGGTGAATCACTTCGTAGTTGCCGCCGAGTTGTGGGTACTCATTTTTCAATGTGTTAAAGCAGTGAGGGCACTGAGTAATAATTTTTTTCACGCCCATGCCGTTCAACATTTCTACGTTTGGCATGGCAAGCATTTGGAAGAGGTACTCGTTGCCACTGCGGCGAGCAGAGTCGCCGGTGCACATTTCGCTTGGGCCAAGAATGGCAACGTCGATGTTGGCGCGCTTCAAGAGCTGTGCCATTGACTGCGTTACTTTTTTGTTCTTGTCGTCGAATGAACCTGCACAGCCAACCCAGTAGAGGTACTCCGAATTAAAGGCTGCGCCTGGGTCAACAACTTCTACATCGAGATCTTTTGCCCAATCGGCCCGCTCGCCTTGGTTCATGCCCCATGGGTTGCCTTGGTTTTCCATGGCGCGGTATGCGTTGCCAAGTTCTGGTGGGAAGTTGCTCTCCATAAGTGAGAGGTAACGACGCATGTCGAGAATCTTGTCGAGAATTTCAATATTGACTGGGCAAATTTCGTCACAGGCTTTGCATGAGGTGCACGCCCACACTTCTTCTGCGGTAATTCTTTCAAAGACAGAGTTGCTACCAATGGTGATGTCTTTGACGGTGCCAATTGGTGGCGATACACGCCCACCTTCTGCATGTGCAGCAGTGGCAGCCATTACTTCGCCAACCTTCAAAACAATTTCACGTGGGTCAAGTGGTTTACCTGTTGCGTGCGCGGGGCACACGCTGGTGCAGCGACCGCACATTGTGCATGCGTCGGTGTCGAGAAGTTGTTTCCAGGTGAAGTCTTCAATGAGTGATGCGCCAAATGATTCAAGACCGGTCTCGGTGAGGTTCGGCATGGCTTTCATTGCGCCCTTCGGACGCTCGCGATCTTTCAAGTACATGTTGAGTGGTGAAGTGAAAATGTGACGCAACATGGTGATGGGCAACAAAGCAAGGAATGCAATGAAGGTCAACACGTGGCTGACCCACCACACTTGGTGCCATGTTTCTAAGCTGCCAACGCTTACATTTTTGAGCGTTTGCGCAATGGGGTAACCAACAATGCTCCACTTTTCAAAATCCATGTTGAGACCGGCAGCTTGACTTTGAGCAATGCGGAACGCTTCTGCACCAAAGCCCGTAATGCCGATGCCGAGCAGTACGCCAAGAATTGCCGCGTGTTCTGGTTTTGTTTTAATGCGAATGCGGTACGGGCGCTGTACGTAACGGCGCACAATGGCCCACAACACACCAACGGTAAATACCACGCCAGCAAGGTCGCCAACAAGTGCATAGGCTTGGTACGTGCGGCCGTGCAAGAACTTCAAACTCTCAGGAAGTTGGTGGTCAATTTCCAACGTCGTGGTGACACCCAGTAGCACCAGGAAACCGAAATAGATCATGGAGTGCATGAGGCCAGCAGCCGAGTCGCGCAACAAGGTGCGCATGTACACACCAGAGCGATAGTCGGCTAAGCGGCGCTTAACATTTTTCGTAGTGGTGCGACGACGGTCTGAAGTGCCGCGTTCCCAGTTACGAATGCGGTCGGCAAAGCGCAATGAGCCCCATATAACGAGCATGGGAATGATGGAGTAGAAAGCTGCTTGAAGAGGGCCAGGAATATTGCCGAATACTTCACGCGAAACCGCAGAGTCGCCGTGCCATTTGGTGAACTGCGGAATGACTCCGGAGACCAAGGTGAAAGCACCCACGCCAACGCCAATGGCGATGGAGAGTTGATGCGGCTTGAAGCGACGTGGTGTTGACGAGGTGCTGGGGTTCTGCGGTGCTGAAGTCATAGCACCACATAACTTAGTTGCTATCAGCCGTAATGAGCACGGTCTAGGTCACGAATGCGTGTGGCAAGAGCCGCCAATAACTTGTGAGCAATGGCCGGAACTTCGTCGATGACCGCAAAAAGATGACGGGCATCTACGACGAGGAGTTCACAATCGGTATCGCACACCACAGTGGCGGTGCGTGAGCCGCGGTCGAGCAGTGAGAGCTCGCCAACAATGGCGCCTGCTTGCACGGTGGCAATTTTTTTACCGTTGCGCTTCACAGTTGCAGAACCGCTGAGCAGTACGAAGGCCTGCTTGCCAGCTGTGCCCTGAGTGATGAGGGTGGTCCCAGCAACCATGTTGATGCGGTCGGCGGCTTTAGCAATTTTGCCAAGGTCACGCGTGCTGCATGAAGAGAACAAGGGAACTTGTGCGAGGTATTGGAGAGGAGTTTTCTTTGAGGCCATTACCACAGCATAAACCAATTATTTGGATTGGTTTGCCATAGCGGCTGCTGCTTGTGCAATTGCTTCAGCGTCACCCAAGTATGTGACGTCGCTCACTTCCATGGCGGGAGTGAAGGTGTACTTGCGTGGCACCCCAGTAGGAACGTTCAATTCTGCAATAGCGGCTTCACTAATGCTTTCCAAATACATGATGAGTGCTCGCAAGCTGTTGCCGTGTGCAACAACTAAAACATTCATATTCGCCTGTAATTGAGGCACTATTTCTGTGTTCCAATACGGTAGAACGCGCGCCGCAACATCTTTCAAACATTCAGTAGCTGGAAGATCTTGCGGTGCAATGAAGCGATATCGCGCATCGTTCGCCGGGTGCTCGGGGCTTGTGGTGTCTACCGGTGGCGGTGGTATGTCGTAACTACGACGCCATAAATTGGTTTGTTCTGCGCCGTGGAGTTTGGTGGTTGCCTTTTTGTCAAGACCTTGGAGGGCTCCGTAATGGCGTTCGTTTAATTGCCAGTGGCGTTGCAAGGGAAGCCACATTTGGTCCATTGCATCTAACGCCAAATTGCAGGTGTGCACTGCGCGGGTGAGCAGGCTGGTGTGTGCGAAGTCGAAGACCAGGCCTTCCTCTTTCATGAGGGCTCCGGCTGCCGCGGCTTCGCTTTTCCCAAGGGTCGTGAGTTCTACGTCGTGCCAACCCGTGAACAAGTTGAGTTCATTCCAGGTGCTTTGGCCATGGCGAAGAAGGACGAGCGTTCCAGTCATAAGGAAATGGTACGACCATTGGAGCCGCACCTGCCAAATGGCAAGTACTTAAGTCACTTCCACTCAACATTTGTACTTTTTTGCCCGCCCGAGTTGTGGATAACTCTATTCCCCTCTAATCTTGAGTCCAAGTCACTAAGGATCCTGTGTCAACCCCCCGATACAGGGCCTCTTGTGCCCCACATATCACTCTTTCAAGAAAAAGGACACCCCACCATGGCAAAAGCAGTCGGTATCGACCTTGGCACCACAAACTCCGTTGTTTCCGTTTTGGAAGCTGGCGACCCTGTAGTGATTCCCAACTCTGAAGGCGCCCGCACCACACCGTCGGTCGTGGCATTTTCAAAGACAGGCGAAGTGCTTGTCGGAGAAGTTGCCAAGCGCCAGGCCATTACAAACCCCGATCGCACCTTTCGTTCAGTCAAGCGCCACATGGGCGAGAACTGGAAGACCCCCGATATTGATGGCAAGCAGTACACGCCACAAGAAATCAGTGCTCGCATCCTCATGAAGTTGAAGCGCGATGCCGAGGCATACCTGGGCGACACGGTCACTCAAGCAGTTATTACCGTTCCTGCGTATTTCGACGACGCACAGCGCACCGCAACAAAAGAAGCTGGGCAAATTGCCGGTCTTGAAGTACTGCGCATTATCAACGAACCAACATCTGCCGCATTGGCATACGGTCTCGACAAGGGTGGCGAAGACGAAACCGTTTTGGTCTTCGACCTTGGTGGCGGAACCTTCGACGTGAGCGTTTTGGAAATTGGCGACGGTGTGTTCGAAGTGAAGAGCACACATGGCGACACCGTTCTGGGCGGCGACGACTGGGACCAACGCATTATCGATTGGCTCGTTTCACAATTCAAGAGCGCACACGGCGTTGACCTTGCGCAAGATCGCATGGCCAAACAACGTCTGCAAGAAGCTGCTGAAAAAGCAAAAATTGAACTGTCACAAGTGCAGCAAACACAAATCAACTTGCCGTTCATTACCGCAACTGCAGAAGGTCCGCTTCACCTCGACGAAATGTTGTCGCGTTCAAAGTTCCAGGAAATGACGTCAGACCTCATTGAGCGTTGCCGTATTCCATTTGAGCAAGCAATTAAAGATGCAGGTTTGTCAAAGGGACAAATCAATCACGTCATCTTGGTTGGCGGTTCAACTCGTATGCCAGCAGTGCAAGACCTCGTGCAGTCACTCACCGGCAAAGAGCCAAACAGATCGGTGAACCCCGACGAAGTAGTTGCCATTGGTGCAGCAGTACAGGCCGGCGTATTGAAGGGCGATGTGAAAGATGTGTTGCTCCTCGACGTCACACCACTGTCGCTGGGTATTGAAACCAAGGGTGGCGTCATGACGAAGCTCATCGAGCGCAACACCACCATTCCTACACGTCGTACCGAAGTGTTCACCACTGCAGAAGACATGCAGCCATCGGTGGAAATTCACGTGTTGCAAGGTGAGCGCGAAATGGCGCAGTAC
>CAMBPP010000094.1 GCA_945869715.1 Bifidobacterium breve | reverse complement strand
CACTTTGAAATCTTCACCGGTGTAATACGCAACAGGAATAAGTGCGAGCTGCGTAACAGTGTCGGGCAAGCCGAGCAACTGTGCTGCTTCTTGTTCATACTTCAAGTGCAAGGTGGTGTACGCGGTGCCTAGGCCACGCGAGCGCGCAGCCAGCATGAAACTCCATACAGCGGGAAGCAGCGAACCGTAGTAACCCGTTTGCGCCTGAACATCGGCGTTGGGAGGCATTCGGTCGAGACCAATAGGAATGAGAAGCGCAGGAACTTTCTCGAGAATGGTTGCGAGGTAGTCGGCAGATTCCATAATGCCGTCGGCATCGGTACGGCCTTTTTTCTCTACCTGGGTGCGTTGCATCTCGATGTAGGGGAGGTATGCCTTGCGGTAGATGTCGGCGAGACCCATCTTCAGGTCGGGGTCGTCAACCACCATCCAGCGCCACTTTTGCAAGTTTGAGCCGGCTGGAGCCTGTGTCGCCAAGCGCACGCAGTCGACGATCAGCTCCCGCGGAACGGGTCGGGTGAGGTCGAGGCGCTTGCGCACGGCCCGAGTGGTGGAAAGGAGGTGGTCTGTCTCGTTCAAATTGAAGGTAAATCCCATAAGATTTAGACTAGTTGTCATCAGCCCGGGTGCTGATGCCAGAACGATTCTCGAATGAAGGACCCCACATGACTGATGCCAAGAAAATCTCACCGCGCCAAGAGTGGAGCGAGGCCTTTGAGGCATCGAAATTGCGTGAGGGCGAATACACCACGATGTCGGGTATTCCTATTAAGCCTGTGTACGGGCCGGAAGATGCCGAGCACCCTGGCGTGTACCCATACACACGTGGGCCATATGCCTCTATGTATCGCTCGAAGTTGTGGACCATGCGTATGTTCGCTGGCTTTGGTACTGCTGAAGACACCAACTGGCGCTTTAAAGAAATCATCAAGTCGGGTGGCGACGGACTCTCGACCGCGTTCGACATGCCCACACTTTTGGGCCTCGACTCCGACGATGAAATGTCTGAAGGCGAAGTGGGTCGTTGCGGTGTAGCTATTGACACCTTGTCCGACATGGAAGACCTCTACTCAGGTATCGATCTGTCACAAATCACAACGTCAATGACCATCAACTCGCCAGCAGCCGTTATTTTCGCCATGTTCATTGCACAGGCAGAAAAAGCTGGCGTGAATCGTGCCCGCGTTGGCGGCACCTTGCAGAACGACATCTTGAAGGAATACCAAGCACAAAAAGAATTTGTGTTCCCTCCACGTCAGAGCATGCGTTTGGTGCGCGACACCATTGCGTTCACTGCCGAGGAAATGCCGAAGTGGCACTCCATTTCCATTTCGGGTTACCACATTCGCGAAGCGGGCTCTACTGCCGCCGAGGAATTGGCATTTACTATTGCCAACGGTTTTGCATACGTTGAACTCGCGTTGCAAGCTGGTCTGCCCATCGACTCATTTGCTCCACGTTTGTCGTTTTTCTTCAACGCACACATTGACTTCTTTGAAGAAATTGCGAAGTACCGTGCTGCTCGTCGCATTTGGGCACGTTGGTTGAAAGAGCGTTATGGCGCCAAGCTCGACCGCTCCATGCAGTTGCGTTTCCATACACAAACTGCAGGTGTGTCGCTTACTGCGCAGCAGCCAGAAGTAAACATTGTGCGTACGGCAATTGAAGCTCTCGCTGGTGTTTTGGGTGGTACACAGAGCTTGCACACCAACTCAATGGACGAAGCACTTGCATTGCCGACCGAGAAGACCGCACGTATTGCATTGCGCACACAGCAAGTCATTGCCTTTGAAACCAACGTCACCCATGTTGCCGACCCACTTGGTGGATCATGGTTCGTTGAAGAACTCACCGATGAAATGGAACGTCAGGCAGAAGAAATTTTTGCCCACCTCGACAAACTTGGTGAAGGCTCCATTCTTGAAGGTTGTATTCGCGGAATCGAAGAAAACTGGTTCCAGGGTCGCATTGCAGACTCGGCATATGAACTTGAGCGTGCTTTTAACCAAGGGCGTCGCACCATTGTTGGTGTGAGCAAATTCAAAGAGGGCAATGAAGACGACAGCCTCGATATTTTGCAAATCACCAATGAAGATGAGGCTCGTCAGCTGAAGCGTCTCGACGTTGTGAAGCACGACCGTAACCAGACCGCAGTCGATGCTGTCTTGGCAAAGTTGGCAAAAGAAGCAGCCGATCCGTCGGTCAATCTCATGCCGACTCTCATTGAGGCTTCAAAGGCATATGCAACTTTGGGCGAAATGATGAACACCATGGCGAACGTGTTCGGGCGCCATGTTGAAGTGCCAACTATCTAAGAGGGTAATGACCGCACCAACTTGGTGTTGACAAAGCCACAGTATCGATTGGGGGAATCGTGCGTCATTTAGAGGAAATGCCACAACGGGTACAGGCCTTTTTCGAAAAGGTAGAGCCAACGTGGAAAAACGTCTGTGTTCAGAAGTATGAAGTGATGACGGGTGGCTATAGCCGCTTGTTAGCCCGGGCAGACATAGCGCACGATGGCATTACTTCTACTTTTGTATTACGTGGCGATCCACCAGCCGACAAGAGTTTGCTGTATACAATCCGAGTGCAAGAGTATGAACTTTTGCGCATTGTTGGTGATGCCGGTGTGCGCACTCCTCAAGCGGTGCATTTCGATGCAACGGGCGAAGACCTCGGAACCTTGGCAATTGTGATGGACTTTTCACGTTCTACCTCGTTTCTGCCGTACGTTGCTGCAGGAAACTCCATTGACGGTTTGAATATTCGTCTTGCGGAAGCAATTGCTTCGTATCAGAGCATTCCTATTAGTTCTTTGCCAGCGAGCATGGAACGCCCAGCAAGCTGGGATGCTTACATGACCAAGCGCATTAACTCGTGGCGTGAAGCAAGCAATAACCATGTGGAGTCGCTTCCTGTGTTTCATTATGTTGCCGAATGGCTCGATGCGCATCGCCCGCCGCCAGCACCGCTGGTGCTCATGCACGGCGACTTCCAGTGCGCCAACGTGATGGTGACTGCCGATGGGCATATTGAAGTCATCGACTGGGAACTTGCCGGCATTGGCGACCCACGTGAAGACATTGGGTATTTCAAAGCGGTGTCGCAAGCTTCACCACCAGACCTTTTGGGCGACGACGGCATTGAAGGGTTCTGTGCTCGTTACCGCGAACTCACGGGTCTCAACGAACTGCAAGTGAACCCAGCAACTGTTGCGTATTTCTTGGTGCTGGGTGTGGTGGGTACCGTAGAGCAGTTGATGAAGGGTGGTGCTGCTTGGGCAAAGGGCGAAAATCATTTGTTCAACTCGGTGTTCAACTTGAGTTCGGTGCTCTTTGGTCAAAGTATGTGGCTCGATTTCCTGGGGCAACTCTCTGAGCCATTGAAAAAAATTGCTGCTGCAGCAAATGGAGGAAAATAAATGTTTTCACGACCAACAACCGAACAATTGCTCGCTGGTATTGCTGAAGAGTTGCGCACAGTGGTAGCGAGTGAAGTGCAAACCGAGACCACCAAAATTATGTTGCAACAAATTGATCAAATTCTCATGGGCTGTTCACGTCGTGCCGCACATGAAATTGCATGGGTGCATGAAGAGGCAGAAAAAATTGGTGCGCTGACTGGTAAGCCCATTGGCCAGCCAGCAAGTTTGCACTTAGAAGACGTGCTGGAGTGGTATCACGAGGTCAGTTCACTGCTTTCTAGTGAGGTGGGCGCAGCATTTCGCAGTGGCGACCAAGGCCGCATTGATGCTGTGAAAGAAGTGCTCGACGCTCGCTCGGCTATTGAAATGCAAGTTCTTGGTGCATTAGACCTTGTGGGTCGTGGCTAATAGCCAAGTGGAGTAGCGGTACCGCGGTCAATACTTCCGTGGCGAAATTTTGCCGAGTCAATGGGCATATGTGAGTCAATTGATTGGCTCGTGGTGTTCTCGTGCACGCAAATGCGCTCAATGATGCGCCATTCGCCGTTGCGATTTTCATATTGGTCGAGATAACGCCCAAACCAGGTATCGAGAAAGTCAACGCCATTGTCGGAGCGAAACACGTAAGTGACGTTGTATATTTCGCCCGAACCTTTGGTGCCGCTCACTTCGATGGCATGGTTCATGCAACAGTGCATGGTGGCGGTGAAGCGTTGGTGAGAGTCAATCACGCGGTCGCAAAATGCCATTGCATTTCCCACAAAGACCCCGTGGTCGTCGGTGGCCTCTGGCCAATAAGCCGATTTCATGAGGTCGCCGTCGAGGCGGTCTACGCCGCGTGCGTACCTGGCCGCAACTTGTCGAATGGCATCGTGGTCGGAAAGTGCTGCGCTCATGTTCCCCCTAGAGAAAGTCCGCAATTCAGCGGTCGTCATAGTGTAAACACGAGTGGTGAAATGTAAAAGACCCAGAGCGCGAATCCATTGTCTAGTTGCTGTTCTGGCCGTCACGGCGTCGTGTGGGGCATCGAGCACTCCTGCATCCACCAGTACTTCGCCCTCCACAACTGTGCAGCCCGTTGCATCTTCCACCACAAGCACAGTTCCTGCAGCGTCGGGGGAGCCCGTGGCATTAGGGGTGCTCACGCGCTCCTCGCAAGCCAGTGTGCTGCAAGAGATTGCGAAGTATGTGAATGTACAACGCAGAGGTGTAGGTGGTAGGCCACTAGCTCTGCTGGAATGCAAAGTTTCTCCGGAAAAAACACTGGGTGACTGTGTTGCAGAGTTTGCACAAAACAAGGTGTACGCCATTTTGGCGACCGATGAAGGGGTTGGAGATATTGGCGCAGCACTGGAAGAAGCGTCTGAAGATACCCCAGTGGTGGTAGCTAACCCTATTGGTGTGTCTGTGCTGGTCTCTCAAAAAATGACGGCCATCACGCCAGGAATGCCCGGGCTCATGCTGTCGTTGGCCATTGTGGCTGCGGGCGAATTCGCTGGTGAGAACAAAAGCATCAGCGTTGTTCATAGCGGCAGCGAAGAATCGAAATCAATTTTTGCATCAATTGTGCGACCGGTCTTGGTGAAGTCGGGGCTGCGCGTTGAAAATATTTCCGAAGTTGTTGTTCCTGACGATGCAATAAGTGAAGAGGTGGTGGAACTACTCACTGATGCTGGGATCGATTCTTCAATGGTGATAGCCGACGTTGTAGGGGAAAGCTGTTCTGGTTTTGCAAAGTGGGTGAACTCATTAACAACTAAGCCCGTTGTGCTCGCCACAGATGCATGTGCATTGCAGAACACAATAAGCGAAACGGAAAATTGGTTCGTCGCAAGATACGGGAATGATTTCACCAATGTTCGCGATGCTGAATTTGGGCTGAAGAACTGGGTCTCGTCGTATCGTGAAGGTATTCGTGCTGCAGTGCTCGCATTGGTAGATCTTCTGAGCGAACGAACTGAACGCAATCTCAGCTTGGCCGAAGTGAAAGCAGGCTTGAATGCTTCTGTTAAAAACATTCGTGGTTTCTCACAGTCTCCCCAATGTGCACTCGCGTTGTCATATGTTGCTTTGTGTACATCGCAGGTGGGGTTATCACAAGTAAAAAATGGTGATTTAGTAGATATACGCGGTGGTACAAAGGGAAATCCCATTGAACTATTCACCGAGATACAGCCCTTGGGCAGTTAGCGTATGGGTATGAGTTCTGCTTGGAACAACGTGGGTGCAGCGGCAAATGCATTAGAAAAAGTTGCAATCAGCAATCTCTTCACCCAAAACCCCACGCGCACCGAGT
>CAMBPP010000093.1 GCA_945869715.1 Bifidobacterium breve | reverse complement strand
TCGATGCTGCCAATTTGGGTGCCTACTTCGTAGGTTTCACCCTCTTCACCGGTGATGTGAACAGTGCCGGCCACTGGAGCTTCAATTTCGTTTTCGACTTTGTCGGTTTCAATGCGGTACAGCACATCGCCAGGAGCAACGGCGTCGCCATCGGCGACGAGCCATTCAACGAGTGTGCCTTCGGTCATGGAAACGCCGAGCTTAGGAATGCTGATGGGGGTAGACATGGCTCTTGTTCTATCGGATTTTCGTGGCACACTGCGAATTATGGATTCTTCGCCTGCCCCAGACACCCAAAAACCTGACTCCCAGCCCCTCCCGTGGTGGATGAACCCGCTCAACATCATCCTTCTGGTTGTGGCCGGCATTGTGCTCTCTGGGGCCATTGCCTTCACCGTTGGTGAGTCTCGAGGCCGCGGGGCACACAACGGATCCGACATTGGCTTTCTTCAAGACATGCGTATTCACCACGAACAAGCTGTTGTGATGAGCCTCGTCTACATCGATGCATCCAGTGCTGGAACACCTGAGGGTCTTGCATCGCGCAGCGTGCTGCGACTCATTGCGCGTGAAATTATCGTGGCTCAATCTGCAGAGTCGGGCCGCATGGTGCAAATGTTGCGCCAATTCAAAGCATCTGAAACAAACGAAACAGACCAAGTGATGGGGTGGATGAATGAACCACTCCCCCTCAACCAAATGCCGGGCTATGCCACCGACGCACAGTTACAACAACTACGCAATACCCGCGGCAAAGAAGTAGACGCTCTTTTTGGACAACTCATGATTGCCCACCACAACGGTGGAATTCACATGGCAGAACATGCGGGCATGCATGGCAAAAACAGTGAAGTGACTGCTCTTGCCAAGGTCATGTCCTCAGCTCAAAAATCTGAAGTAAAAGAACTCACCCGCCTCATTGGCTAGGAACTAATACCTTCTATTTGTTGAGTGATTTGATTGCTGCAACGATGTCGGCAACCTGGGGAACAAATGCTGTTTCCAAGTTCTTTGCGTATGGCACCGGAGTGTTTTGCCCACCAACACGAGCAACTGGTGCAGAAAGAGTGCCGAACAGTTCTTCGTGAATACGGCTGGACAATTCAGCACCGAAACCACAACGCGTGACCGCTTCATGAACAACAACTGCGCGCTTGGTTTTTGATACCGACGCAAGAACAGTTGCCTCATCAAGTGGAACAAGGGTACGCAAGTCGATGACTTCAACAGACACGCCCTCAGCAGCAAGAATGTCGGCTGCTTTCACAGCGTCGTGTACTTGCTTGCCGTAAGAAATGACAGTGACGTCTTTTCCTTCGCGCACAATGTTTGCCTTGCCAAGTGGAATGCGATTGTCGCCCACCGGAACGTCACATGCGTATTGCGGATCCCAATACATGAGCATTGGCTCAACAAAGAGCACTGGGTCTGGATCGAAGATAGAGCTGATGAGCAAACCTTTGGCATCGGCAGGGTTCGAAGGAACAACTACCTTGAGCCCAGGTGTGTGCACTGCCCATGCTTCAAGCATTTCTGAGTGCTGAGCGCCAAACTGACGACCAGCACCAGCGCTGGTACGAATAACCATAGGCACTGTGGTTTGGCCACCTGACATGTAGCGAATTTTCGCTGCATGGTTGGTGATTTGGTCGAGACACACGGCAATGAAGTCCATGATCATGATTTCAGCAACTGGCTTGTAACCAGCAATGGCAGCACCTACTGCAGCGCCAATGATGGCAGCTTCAGAAATAGGGGTCTTACGCACACGGTGTGTTCCGTATTTTGTTGAGAGGCCCTTAGTGATTTTGTATACGCCACCAGATGGCTCGGCAATGTCTTCGCCCAACAAGAAAACTTTCTCGTCGAGGCCCATTGCGATGTCCATAGCTTCGTTGAGCGCGACGCCCATTGGAATAATGCGGGGTTCAGTAGTAGTCATGGTTGTCTCTCACTTAGTGATTTCTTCGTAGACGTCTGTGTACAACTCGTCGAGTGACGGTTCAGGGCTATTCATTGCGAATTCCACTGCATCATCCACCATTGCAACGATCTTGTCTTCAATTTCAGCAAGCTGTGCTTCAGTTGCATGACCGTTCTCTAGCAACCAAGCACGGAATGCTGGCACTGGGTCGGCGGCCATTGCGGCTTTGCGCTCTTCTTTTGGCATGTATTCCATGGCATCACCCATGAGGTGACCATAGAAACGATACGTACGAGCTTCAATGAGAGTTGGACCCTCACCTGCACGCGCACGGGCAATTGCTTCGCCAGCGGCATGCCACATTGCAACAGGATCGTTACCGTTCACTGTTACTCCAGGCATTCCGTATGCTGCGGCGCGCTCTGAGATGTACTCAACGCCTGTTGACATTGACATTGGTGTGTGCTCGCCATAAAGGTTGTTCTGGCAAACGAAAATGACAGGCAATTTCCACACAGCGGCCATGTTCATGCCTTCGTGGAAGGCGCCGATGTTTGACGCACCATCACCAAAGTTCACCACGGTGACCTGGTCGGTTCCTGCAAGCTGTGATGCGAGTCCGAAACCGTTTGCAATAGGGATACCAGAACCCACGATGCCGGTAGTTACTACCAAGCCCGATTCGGGGTGCGTGATATGCATTGGGCCACCCTTGCCCTTGCATGTTCCTGTGGAACGACCAAGGAACTCTGCCCAAAGTTCACGCATAGGAACACCCTTTGCGAGGTGGTCGTGGAGTCCACGATAAATGGTGACCACATAGTCGTCGGGGCGGAGGTGCACGGCATAACCAGCACTAATGCACTCTTGTCCGCGAGGCGAGTAATAGATCAATTGAATTTGACCACTCGTCAACATTGAGCGAAAACGCTCGTCGGTGGTTTTGATCTTGTTTTGGATCTCGTACATCTGTACGAGGGTTTCACGATCAGGTGAATCAGGACGGTTAGTTGTTGCCATAGGGTCTCGTAAGCCTTTACAAATCCGAAAACGGGATGTGGATATCTCAATAAACTTCAAAAAAAATATTGCCCTGCTTTCCTATCAGAAAAAGGGTCTCACCAAGGTGGTCGAACGGCGAGCTGCGAACGAAAAAGCCGCCCAGGTACTAAAACTCGGCTCGCTATGCACCTTTGGTGGCAAGGAAGGCGGCTAGCTCGCGGGGTTTGTCGCCCTGGATGCTGTGCCCAGCCCCGTCGATGACAAGTACCTGTGCTCGTTCCTGGCGCCGTAACAACTCGGCAACATCGGCATCGTCAACCACAGGCGAGGTTCCTCCGCGCAACAACGTGAGGGGGCATTCCAATGACCCAATGAGGTCCCACAATTTGCCCAGCGCATCACCCGAGATGGGCTCTGAGTTTTCACTGCGTATATGACTGCGGCGGTCGTAACGCCATTGCCATGACCCGTCGTCGAGTTGTTTGGCATTATGCAAAATGCCACGGCGCAACGACTCAATGGTGCGGGTGGGGTTGTGCTCAATGGTGCGCTTCAACAAGTCATCAAAGGAGGCAAAAGTTTGCGGCCCATTAACAAAGTCGAGAATTGCTTTTGCCTTATCGCCGTTCACGCCCGGCGTGATATCGACAAGCACGAGTTCTTGAACCAAATGCGGCGCGTGTCCGGCAAGAGCCAACGAGGTGAGACCACCTAGCGACATGCCCACCACTACTTTCGCCGACGGAGCATGAAGCTGAATGACCTCGGCAATATCGACTGCCATGGAATGCGGCGAATACATAGCATCGTCTCGCCACGACGAGTGGCCGTGGCCGGGCAAGTCGATGGCGAGTGCTGGTACACCAAGGTCTAAAAGCACTGTGTCCCACGTGTGCGCATTTTGCGACCCACCGTGAACAAAAACTATTTGTGGCTCTGCACTTCCCCACTTCAGTGCACTCACAGTGCGACCATCGGCAAGTTGATGCACGATGCGCTGCACCTGTGGTTGCGCAGATGCCGTTAAGGAATACTCGGCAATGTTCTCATGAAACAATGAGAATTCGTCGTAGGGCACTCGTTCCATTGTTCCTCACATTTCAAGGCAGTGTGCTTGCAGGCACTGGAGCAACGGTAGACGTTGTTGCCGTCGGCACTAGAGCCGGAACTGTCGTTGTTGGTTTCTGCTTAATGGTCGTGGTTGTTTTCACAACAGTTGAAGTTGTTGTGGTTGAACTAGTTGTAGTGGTGTAGTCAGGATCGGGCCTGTCGGCAGGAGGCACAGGTGCACCATATTGCTCTGGCTCTTTCACACCGTCGAATACATAGACGCGGTCGCCATAGGCAACAAGAGTTTGGAAATATTCCGACACGTGCATGGGAATACGTACACACCCATGAGATGCAGGTGAATTCGGCACTTGGGCTGCGCCATGCACTGCAATACCGCCATTAAAATACACCGGGTTCCACATTGTGCCAAGTTTGCTTTGACGCGTTCCCGACTTGCGGTTGTAGAAGTAATAAAACCCGCCAGGTGTTACCGCATTTCCACAGATACCTTTTTTCAGAGGCTCGGTACCCGGGTTGCCTTGTTCACCTGGGTCGATGGTCACTTCTTCACACCAGTCTTCGCCAGTGCCAGTCGAAATGTGCGTCACCAAAATTGGCTTACCTTTTTTGAACACCACCAGCACTTGCTCGGGAAGGTAGATCTCAACGTGCGACTCTGTAGGCGCCTGCGGACGACGCGCCACAATGAGGTTGTCTTGTTGCAACAGTTGCCACGACTCGAGGGTGATGGAGCCGGTCACTTTTTTACGCGGCGTTTTCAAGACGAGCTTTTCAAAGGCCCACACCGACTGTGTGGTGTTGTAGCCAAAATCGCCGTCAATGAGATTCGGGTCAAAGGCAAGGTCTTTCAATCTTTGTTGCAGTTGACGAACGTCTGGGCCTTTCACGCCGGCCTTCAAGGTGCGAGTCAATGAAGGAACTGTTGTTGTTGGGCCACTTGCAACCGTCGTTGTTGTGCTGGGGCCGTCAGTACCACTATTCGCAGCAACGCCAACTGCAACAACTCCAACAAGAAGCACTGCGGCCACCGCAGCAGGCCACCATTGACGCACATGACTCGGCGCGGCATCAAACTCTTGAGGGAAATTGTCAGTCGGCTTCAATGGCTCGAAGTTCTTTACGCAAAGTGAACATTTCCTTGAGAATTTTGCGAATAACCGACATTGAACTCAGCGTAGAAACACCACGTGTACGCGGAAAGTAATCGACACCAAACTGAATGACGTTCATGCCTAACTTCCTTGCACGAATGACGAGCTCAGCATCTATGAATGAGCCTTCGCTTTTCAATTCAATTTTTTCAAAAATAGATCCGCGACAAAGTTTAAATGCAAAGTTGATGTCGCGCATTTTCACGCCAAAAAAGGCTCGCACAAGCCCATTGTAAAAACCTGAATAGACAGAGCGAATATAACCTTCACCAGTTCGATCAAAACGAAAAGCACTCACAATGTCGGCTTCGTAGTAATGCATGAGACGCACGGCGCGACGCACTTCAAGCATGTCGAAAGGAAGATCGGCATCGGTGTACAGAACGAGGTCACCAGTTGCAGTGGCGAAACCGGTCTTCATGGAACCACCTAGTTTGCGGTTCACTGGGTGATGCACCACTTTGACACGAGGGTCAGCGGCAGCAGCGGCGTCGGCAATTTGGGGAGTTTTATCGGTTGAGGCATCGTCAATAATGATGAGTTCGTAAGTTTCAACTTCGCCGTCGGCAATGAGCACATCGCAGAGTTCGCGACCAGCAGAGAGAGCGCGTTCGAGATATTCTTCTTCATTCCACATCGGGAAGAAGATGGAAAGTTTCTTGA
>CAMBPP010000092.1 GCA_945869715.1 Bifidobacterium breve | reverse complement strand
ACACGTCGTACCGAAGTGTTCACCACTGCAGAAGACATGCAGCCATCGGTGGAAATTCACGTGTTGCAAGGTGAGCGCGAAATGGCGCAGTACAACAAGACACTGGGCAAGTTCCAACTTGTTGACTTGCCACCAGCACCACGTGGTGTGCCACAAATTGAAGTGACCTTCGACATCGATGCCAACGGCATTGTGCATGTGTCGGCAAAAGATCGCGCTACTTCAAAAGAGCAGTCGATGACCATTACTGGCCAATCTGCACATGACAAAGACACCATTAACCAAATGGTGAAAGACGCTGAAGTACACGCTGATGAAGATCGCCAGCGCCGTGCAGAAGCAGAAGTGCGCAACAACGCCGATTCTTTGGTGTATCAAACCGAAAAAGTTTTGCGCGAGCAAGGCGAAAAGGTTTCTGCTGAAGAAAAGTCTGCAGTCGAAGAACCACTCGTTGAGTTGAAGGCCAGCCTTGCCGGCACCGACAACGATGCCATTAAAACTGCAACTGAAAAGCTCATGGCTGCAAGCCAGGCCTTTAGCCAGAAGTTGTATGAAGCTGCCGCACGCGACACCAATGCAGAAGGAACTTCAGCAACAGGACAAAGTGGCGCACCGAACGATGACGACATCGTTGATGCAGAAATTGTTGACGAGAAGTAATTCGCAACATGACGAACGAGAACGAAGAACTTTTACCAGAAAGCGATGTCAGCATTACCGACGCTGACATCGCTGAAATCATTGAACACGATATTGATGCTCTGGTAGCAGAGCGCGATTCGTTTAAAGATATTGCTTTGCGTTTGCAGGCCGACTTTGAAAATTATCGCAAGCGTGTTGTTGCACAACAGGCCGATGAAATTGATAGGTCAACAGGAAAACTTGTTGAAGGTTTGTTGCCGGTGCTCGATGCATGTGAAGCCGCCTTTGCTCATGGTGCTGCAGGTGTAGAACCTGTGTGGTCGTCATTGCTGGGTGTACTGCAAAAGCAAGGCCTTGAAGTATTGAACTTAGAAGGTCAGCCCTTTAACCCAGCAACTGCTGAAGCAGTCATGCACGAACCACCAGAAGATGGTGCAAGTGACGGACCAGTAGTAGTTGAAGTGTTACGCAGTGGCTACCAATGGAAGGGTCGAGTATTGCGCGCTGCCATGGTGAAGGTGCGGGGCTAAATAATGACCGCGCAGCGTGAGTGGTTTGAAAAGGACTACTACTCCGTTCTTGGTGTGTCGCAAAGTGCAACTCCTAAAGAGGTCACCAAGGCATATCGCAAACTTGCGCGCGAACTACACCCCGATGCCAACCCCGATAATCCGAAAGCAGAAGACCGCTTCAAAGAAGTATCAACTGCCTACGACGTGTTGGGCGACGAAAAGAAACGCAAAGAATACGACGAGGTACGTGCTTCTGGCCCAATGGGTTTTGGCGGTGGCGGGCCAGGTGGGCAAGGCGGATTCCGTTTCGACAATGGCGGCGACATGGGCGATCTCCTTGGCCAAATGTTTGGACGTGGAGGACAACGCGGTGGTCGTGGAGGCCAACGCGGCGGGCCACAGCGCGGCGGCGATATTGAAGCGTCTCTGACGCTCGACTTCATTGATGCCGCCCATGGCATTACCACTACGTTGCATCTCACTTCAGAAGCAGTGTGCACTGGGTGCCAAGGTTCTGGTGCACGCACGGGTACTACGCCTCAACCATGTTCGCAGTGTGGTGGTCGTGGCGCAGTCGATTCCAACCAAGGAGTGTTTTCCTTTTCTTCACCGTGCCCGCGGTGTCAAGGAAAAGGAACCACCGTTGAATACCCATGTGGCTCATGTCGTGGGTCTGGCCGTGAACATCGTGCCCGCGAAGTAAAGGTACGTATTCCAGCAGGAGTCGATAACGGTCAACGCATTCGTTTGAAGGGTCGTGGTGCGCCTGGGCACAATGGTGGCCCAGCTGGCGACTTGCTCGTGGAGTGCAAAGTGATGCCGCATGCCACTTTCTCTCGTGACGGGGTGAACTTGTTAGTTCACATATCTGTTGCGTACCACCAAGCAGTGCTGGGTAGTGAAGTATTGGTGCCCACACTCGACGGAGCTTCTGTGTTGTTGAAAATTAAAAGCGGCACGCAGTCGGGAAGTAAGCACAGAGTGAAAGGCCGCGGTATTGAAACCACTTCAAAAACTGGCGACCTCATTGTGACAATTGATGTGCTCATACCCTCGAAGGTCAGCAAAGAAGAGCGCGACATTATTGAGCAACTCGCAGAGTTACACAACACGAGCGACAAGGTGAAATAACCATGGCACCGGGGCGTACTGACGGTGTTCCTGTGGAAACGGTCTACGTCATTTCTGTTGCTGCAGAACTTGCTGGTGTGCACCCACAAACGTTGCGTATTTACGAACGCCGTGGGCTCGTTACGCCTGGTCGAACCTCTGGTGGCAACAGGCGTTATAGCGAAGCAGACATTGCTCGCTTAAAGCGCGTTGCTGAACTTGCTGCTGAAGGTATGAACCTTGAAGGCATCCGCCACGTAATGCAACTCGAAGATGAAATTGCGCAGTTGCGTGCACTCGTTGTGCAACTTCAAGAGCAACTTACTGGCAGAACCTCAACTGAAGTATTGCGCGGCGAACTTGTGCCACTGCGCCAAGCAGTTGCCGTGTTTCGTGAACGTCCGAGCATTTTCAACAAGGACAGGTACTAACAGTGGCAATTGACCCAAAGAAGTGGACTGCCAAAACTCAAGAGGCCGTTGCAGCAACCCTCGACGATGCTCGTGGGCGCAGTAACCCAGCAATTACACCCGATCATTTGATGTCGGCTTTGCTGCGTCAAGACGGAACAATTGTTCCTGGTATTTTGCAAAAATTGGGTGTTGCACCTTTGATGCTGCGCAATAAGGCCGATGAGGCCGTGAGTAAGTTGCCACATGCATACGGCAGCGAAGAACCGCGCATGAACCGTGAGCTCAGCAATGTTTTTGAAAACGCCGACAAAGTGCGTACCGATCTTCATGACGACTACGTGTCGGTTGAGCATTTGCTCCTTGCCATGAATCAGCGTGTGGGTATTGGCAGTGATGAAATGTTGATTGCCCTGCGCGAAGTACGTGGTTCGCATCGTGTGACGTCACAAAACCCCGAAGAACAGTTTCAAGCCTTGGAAAAATATGGACTTGACCTCACTGCTCGTGCCCGCGAAGGAAAAATTGACCCTGTCATTGGTCGCGACGAAGAAATTCGCCGTGTCATTCAAGTGCTTTCTCGGCGCACCAAAAATAACCCTGTGCTCATTGGGGAACCAGGTGTTGGTAAAACCGCAATTGTTGAAGGTCTAGCGCGCCGTATTGCCGATGGCGACGTACCTGAAGGTTTGAAACACAAGCGCCTCATTTCACTCGACATTGCCTCAATGGTTGCTGGTGCGAAATACCGCGGCGAGTTTGAAGAACGTTTGAAAGCCGTGTTGAAAGAAATTATTGACGCGCAAGGCGATGTCATTACCTTCGTCGATGAAATGCACACGTTGGTAGGTGCTGGCGGCGCAGAAGGCGCAGTGGATGCCGGCAACATGATTAAGCCCATGTTGGCGCGTGGTGAACTGCGCATGATTGGCGCCACCACGCTCGATGAATTTCGCAAGCATGTGGAAAAAGACGCGGCACTCGAACGTCGGTTCCAACAGGTATATGTGGGTGAACCAAGTGTGGAAGACACCATTGCCATTTTGCGCGGTCTGAAAGAACGTTACGAGGTGCACCACGGTGTGCGTATTCAAGACAGCGCACTCGTCAGTGCTGCAGTTTTGTCAAACCGTTATCTCACCAACCGTTTCTTGCCTGATAAAGCAATTGACCTTGTTGACGAAGCCGCCAGCAAGCTGCGTATTGAAATCGATTCGCTTCCCACAGAAATTGATGTGGTTGACCGCCGCATATTGCAATTAGAAATTGAGCGCGTTGCACTCGACAAAGAAACCGACACGGCATCGCGTGAGCGCCTTGAATCAATTAACGAAGAACTCGACCGCTTGCAAGAGCAGACCGATGAAATGAAAGTGCATTGGAATGCAGAGAAAGAAGCCATCGCTGCCATTCGCACTTTGAAAGAAGAACTTGAAGCGTTGCGTTCTATTGTTGAACGCGAGACCGATTTAGCCAAAGCTGCTGAAATTAGTTACGGACGTATTCCCGAATTAGAGCGCCGTATTACTGGCGCGACAGAGCATCTCAATACTTTGCAACTGGGCAACCGCATGTTAAAAGAAGAAGTAGACGCCGAAGATATTGCCGAGGTCGTGGGCAAATGGACGGGCGTTCCTGTGAGCCGCTTGCTTGAAGGTGAAATGAGCAAGTTGGTGTTGCTGGAAGGTCTGTTGCACAACCGAGTCATTGGTCAAGATGCTGCGGTGACCGCCGTAGCTAATGCAGTGCGTCGCAGTCGTGCTGGTTTGTCTGACCCGAACCGGCCCATTGGTTCATTTATGTTCTTGGGTCCAACTGGTGTGGGTAAAACCGAGCTCGCTCGTGCTCTTGCCGAATTTCTCTTCGACGACGAGCGTGCCATGGTGCGCATCGACATGGCGGAGTACATGGAGAAGTTTTCCGTGAGCCGCCTCGTGGGTGCTCCTCCGGGGTATGTGGGTTATGAAGAAGGTGGGCAACTTACCGAAGCAGTGCGTCGGCGCCCCTACAGCGTGGTGCTGCTTGATGAAATTGAAAAAGCGCACCCTGAAGTGTTCAACATTTTGTTACAAGTGCTCGACGATGGCCGCCTCACCGATGGTCAAGGCCGCACGGTGGACTTCACCAATGTTGTGCTCGTTATGACAAGCAACCTGCCAGGTGATCCGCTCGAATTTTTCCGACCCGAGTTCATTAACCGTGTTGACGACATTGTGCGCTTTCGCTCACTCACGCAAGACGACCTTGGTGCCATTGTCGATATTCAGTTGCAACACCTCATTGCTCGTATGGCAGACCGCCGTATTACTTTGGCCGTCACTCCCGAAGCACGGTTGCTACTTGCCGAAAAGGGTTACGACCCCAGTTATGGTGCGCGCCCGTTGAAGCGACTCATTCAACGTGAAATAGCCGATAAGGCAGCGATATTCATACTTGAAGGCAAAGCAGTTGAAGATTCCACGGTTTTAGTGACAGTGAATAACAGCGAACTCGACGTACAAATTCAAGTGAGTGTGTAGAAATTTAGCCGAGGGCAATTTTTACTGCTGCAGAAACACGTGAGCCATCGGCACCAGTGCCAACACGTTCACGAACAGCTTTCACCACAACACCCATTGCTTTGCCGCCGGTTGCGCCGGCAGCTGCAGCCTTCGCTGCTTCTTCTTGCACAATTGTGTTCAGTTCGTCATCGCTCATAGCCGCCGGAAGATAACGCTCAATGATGGCGTACTCAGAGCGCTCTTTCGCAGCAGCTTCGTTGCGGCCATTGTCGGCATAAATTTGTGCAGCCTCAGTGCGCTTTTTGCCTTCTGCAAGAAGCACTGCCATCACTTGCTCGTCGGACAATACAACTGCTTCATTGCCAGCTACTTCGGCATTCATGACTGCAGCAATAACCATGCGCAACGTAGACACTGTTGCTTCATCACGAGCCTTCATTGCTGTGGTGAGGTCTGCTTTCAGTGTTTCTCTTAATGAACTCATGAATGATCTCCAGTAGTGAATCGATTGGTAATGGCATTGGCGTGCGCAGGAAAACCTTCGTGCGTGGCCAACGTAATAATGGAAGGCGCCATGCGGCGTAGAGCCACCTCATTGGAACGAGCAATAGCAGTGCGCTTCAAAAATGCTTCTGCAGTAATGCCCGAAGAAACATG
>CAMBPP010000091.1 GCA_945869715.1 Bifidobacterium breve | reverse complement strand
CATTGGCCTCTCAACAAGGGCTTCGAGCGTTACTACGGTTTTTTAAGTGGCGAGACCGACCAGTTTCACCCCGACCTTTTTCATGACAGTCACATTGTTGACCCACCGAAAACTCCTGAAGAGGGTTACCACCTCACCGAAGACCTTACCGATAAAGCAATTGGTTACATCAAAGACCTTCGCGCTTTTTCTCCAACAAAACCATTCTTTGTTTACTACGCACCAGGTGCATGCCATGCTCCGCACCAAGCACCGAAAAAATTTATTGATGCATATCGCGACAAGTTCAACCAAGGTTGGGACGCATGGCGTGAAGAAGTATTCGCTCGCCAAGTGACGTCGGGGTTGTTGCCTGCCGGCACCATTCTTTCGGAGCGCCCAACATGGGTACCTGCGTGGAGTTCCCTGAGCGACGATGAAAAGCGCTTGTACACACGCCTCATGGAAGCATTCGCTGGCTTTCTTACCCACACCGACTCTGAAGTGGGTCGCTTACTCGACTTCATTAAATCTATTGATGAATACGACAACACGCTTGTGCTCATTATGAGCGACAACGGTGCGTCTGCTGAAGGTGGGCCCGGTGGCAGTTTCAACGAAAAGTATTTCTACAACTTTGTTCCTGAAAGTTTGGCAGAGAACTTAAAGCGCATCGACCTCATTGGTTCTGAGCATTCCAACAACCACTACCCATGGGGCTGGGCATGGGCCGGCAATACGCCGCTCAAACGCTTCAAGCGCGACACACACGAAGGTGGCGTCTGTGACCCACTCATTGTGCAATGGCCAAGTCATTTGAAAAATGTTGGGGGAATACGCCATCAGTATCTGCACATTGTTGATGTGCTTCCCACATTGCTCGACGTCATTGGCATTGAAGCCCCCGAGCAAATTAATGGTGTTGCACAAGCCCCCTTTAACGGCGTGAGCTTTGCTCATACATTGGAAAGTGCAGCGGAGCCGAGCAAGCACATGACGCAGTACTACGAAATGCTTGGCTCGCGTGCGTTGTACCACGATGGTTGGAAGGCAGTGGTCTTTCACCCACCAGGCATGATGAACTACGAAAGTCGCAACGCGAACCCGTCATTTGATGACGACATTTGGGAGCTCTACAACATCGCCAACGACTTCTCAGAGTGCAATGACGTTGCACAGCAATTCCCCGACAAGTTGAAAGAACTCCAAGAGTTGTGGTGGAGCGAAGCTGAAGCAAACCAAGTGCTACCGCTCAACAACCAGCCCGCACGTTACGGCGACCGCCGCTTCTTACGCGACAGGTATGTGTACCTTCCTGGCATTTCACCATTGCCAGAATCCACTGCACCAAACCTCAAGAATCGTTCGTTCCAAATTACTGCTGCGCTCAATGTTCCATCTGCAGGTAACTGCGACGGCATACTGGTATGCCACGGTGGTCATGCAGGTGGTTATGCGTTGTATGTCAAGGGTCGTCGCTTGCACTACGCCTATAACTTTCTTGGCGCTCTCACCACCATCGTTTCAGCAAGCGTTGAGCTTCCTGTGGGTGAAGTCGACGTACGTGCAACGTTCACTGCAACTGGGCGCTTTAGGGGCGACATGGAATTGTGGTACGGCGATGTTCCCGTTGGGCGCAGTGCTATTCCGTTCACCGTGCCTGTTACCTACGGTGTTGACCCCTTCACTGTGGGCTACCAACGCATGACACCCATTACACCTGAGCTACTGGGCAAAGCAGAGATTCCCGAAGGCGTGCTTGTTCGTATTGTGATTGATGCCATTGGCCGCGCGTACCGTAACCCTGAGGGCGAAGCACGCGCGGCACTAGCTATGCAATAGTGATTGAGATTTTCTTTGTCGTGGTTTTTGGCTTTGGCACTTTCTTTGTTGCCGGCGGCGTAATTTTCACCGTCAACGAACACTTGCCCGGCTTCAAGCCTTTTACCACATTTGTTTTCGACACAGAGCAGATCGTTTTTGATGCCGCACTCAACGTTGCAACAATTTTAGATTTTGAAACAACAGTGGTACCGAGTGTCTTCAGGGCAGACGTCACAGAAACTGTTTTGCCTTTCTTCACCGACACCACTTTTGGTGTTACAACGCCGGGAGTTGTTCCGCCAACGCCAGGAGTTGTTCCGCCAACGCCAGGAGTACCCGCACCGCTTCCCGAGGAAGTAGTTGCGGTGCGCAACGAGGCCTTGAAAGCACCGCCACCTGTACCAGCAGACAACTTCGATGCGGTTGCAAACTTGCGCACACTCAGTGTGCGAACGCCTGCTGCCGTTACTTTGTCTGCGGCCGTATTAGGAATCTCTAGGTCGAGAACTGCACCCGTATTTTTTCCAGTTGCTGAACTATTCAATTCATTGACCGAATCGGCAGCAGGAGTAATGGCTGCAGTAGGTGTTGTTGCCGTTCCAGCTTTTGTATCGGCGGCGCTTACTCCAAGTGCAGTGAAACTGGTCTCAACCGATTTGATGTCTCCATTGCCGGAAGCAACTGTCATAGTTACTTCACCAGTGGTGCCATCGGCTTGCAGTGCCACTGCAGTAGGTGCACTATCTCCACCTTGTTGAGGTGGTTGCTGTTGTCCTCCGGCAGGAGCCGCGGTTGTCGTAATTTTTACGAACTTGGCTGCACCATCAACTGAGAAGTACAAGCCATCGGAACCGGCTACTGCAATGACGCCAGTATCGCAGTCAACTTTCAGGTCTTTGTAGGTGCCGGTTGTTGTACCTGTTACAGCATGTGCAGGCGCTGTGCTCACCGCAGTGATTTTGTAAATGCCCTTACCACCAACTGAAATAAACGCGGTGTCGGCTACTTTCGTTGCAGAACCAGTTGGGCAATATTGAATCGCCTTCACATCACCCGCATATGTTCCTGTACCTGCCGACGTTGCTCCGGCTGCAGCGACTTCTGAACCAAAGTATTTCACATTGCTCAGTGTGACTGCACCTGTTGAACTGTTGGCACTAAGGCCTACCAACGCCACAGAACCCGCGCTCGACTCACATCCAGAGGGCCCGAGGTTTTGACTGCACTTATTCACACCAACCAACATCGCATCTTTTCCTGCGATTCCTTCAATTGCTGAAAGCAAAGTTTGACTAGCACCCGAAACAAAACTGCTTGGGGTCAGTGTGGTCCCCGATGGGTTAGCTGCACCTGGGAAACTAAATTCTTTACGAGCCGATGCATCTTTCGTATCGCGCAGCACAGCTGTTGCAGTAAGTTCATCACCCATATCGAGTTTGCCTGTGCCCGAGTTTGTGTTGAATGACTTCACATGCAAAAACTCATTGGGGTTATTACTAAAACCTGCAGCAATATGCTGCAAACCACTTGCGCCATTCCACCATTCAACTGCGCGACTACCGCCTGCGCCAATGGTGCTGAACGAGGTGCCTCCATCGGTTGATAGCAATGTGCGGCTACCACCGGTTTCGGTCATGCTGAGTACGAGTTGTGAACCATCGGTACTATTCGGCGAATACACCACATCGGTGACATTGGGAGCAACCATGCCACCTACTGCAATGCCACCTGAAGCAACATCTGTTCCCGCAATTGCTTGACTATTAATGTACTGACCCGCCGTTGTGCCACCGGCTCCGCCAAAACTCGGGCGATACGACGTAGCAGCAGAAATGACTGCAGATTTGCGCAGTCCGAATTGCCCGTCGCCCGACAACGACACCATGTTGGAACTGAAGTTGAATCCGCTATCCCAAACAAAACCTGTGTTGTTGTTTGCACCTTCCATGGCCAGCAAGGCAACTTTTGGAGAAGTGAATGTGGTGCTCAACAGACTGCCCGAACCTGTGGCGTTGAATACAAACATGCACTGGCCAATGGTGCCCACCACTTCGAAGCCTGTAAGAACATCAGAACCCGATGGGGCTTCTGGTGCGATGGATGCCACAAGAGGTGTATTTCCATTTTGACCACATTTCCCAGACAAGGTACTAATGCCATTCAGGGCCAAACTGTTTGCCTGGTCTGAACCTTCGACACCTGAAGAAATCGTCCATGCACCCGACACCAACGCTCCAACAGTTACTGACACGGTTGCACCGTCTACCAAGTGCGTCACCAATGCTTGAGGTGTTGCCGCGCCAAGCGTGCTGAGTTTCACGAGGCCAGTACCAGAAGTTGCCATTGTGTGTGTTGGCTGAGGAAGCGAACCAGCCGTTGCAGTAAGCGCTGCAGCAGTTGCCGCAGGTGTGATTTGAGAAATGCGTGTACCGCTTCCATTCACCGCGGCCATAAAAATGTCACCAGTACTACCCACCGCAAACGCCACACGGTCGGCAGCGGTGTATCGACTAATTGTTGATGTGACGTTGACAAAGCTTGGAGCTGCATCGCTCGAGCTATCTGGCATCACGGCGACGTACATGCCTGAGTCGGTGACACCAGCGATGTATGAGTACTCAGCATTAGCACCACCATGTACCCAGTAGTGCTTTTTGTTCTGACCAGTGACTGCGCTGTAGTTCGCAACTGTTGACCAAGTATTTCCATAGGTACGCGAGTAATACAAGTTTTGGCCGACTTGCACTGCTACTTCACCCTTCACACCCGATGTGAAAATTTCTCCAGCAGCGTCTGTTTGAGGCATCGCACCCGCTGTTGCAGCGGTTCCAGCTTCAGAGTCTGCAGTAGTAGGAACCGGAGACCACGAACCTGCGTAGTCACTTGTGCGCCACACGGTGGGTTGTGCATCGGAGGTTGCGTAGTACACACCGCTTTCACCATCGGCTGCAATGGTGCGCACCTGCGCTCCATATGCATTCGCGTAAGACAATTTCGACTTGGTTGATGCGGCAAGCGCAACTGTTTGTGCCGTGGCGCTCGTGGCCGTTTTCGTTTGGAACCCGGGGGCTGCAACAACAAGACCAGCGCCGCCACTTTCATTCACCGACACCGTGCCGTCTTTTGCGGTGATGGCGCTATCGACCGCGTCTCCATCACTATTCAGTACGGCGACAAATGCGCCACCCACTGCAGTGCCCGAAGAGTCGGTGACCGTCACAGTGATTGCAGCATGCACTTCACCGGGAAGAGCAAAAAGCCCCAGGAGTCCGACTGCTGTTATTGCGCCAATAGCGGCCTTAATACGATGAGCCAACATGTATTTCCTCCAAGAAATATCAATGGGAATTTTCGCTGAACGAATTTCAACCCCAACCTAGCCCAGTACTGAAATATTCTCAACAGTCGCCATTGCCTATAAAAACTAGGCAAAGGAGCGAGCAACCAAAACGTCGGTTGCTTTACATAATCCCAGCACTTCCGTTCCCGGCGCGAGGGCCAAGGCATTCGTTGCCTCTCGCGTAATGGTGGCCGTCATGGTTTGGCCGGGGTCGAGCTCTAATTTCACGGTCGAAAGAACGCCTCCGTGTTTTACCGACACCACTTTGGCCCGTAGCTGGTTGCGCGCACTGAGCTGCAAAGTATCTTCTCGATCTGCGTTGTTTGTGGAAGGAGATTCTTCGCCAGCAAGTTCATCGAGAAATCGTGCAACGGCCCGTGCTTGTTCTCGTCGCCAAATAGCAACAGCACTTCGTGATGGGTCGGCAAGTAAGTGCGACAGTACGTTTTCTAAGGCATCCCTTTGCAGAGCAATAAATTTCCTTTGCTTCAAACCCGCTAGCTCACGCAGATGTAGCTTCACTAAAAACTCAGTTCGTAAATCGCGAATATGTATTGCTGGCGCATTCAACCAACTGCGCAATACACGCTCACCTTCAGCAGTCACCGTTAACGCAAACTTCAGTTGTTTACGCACACCAAGTGCATCGGTGCTTTTCACCAACTGTGCGGCTTCGAGCGATTTCAAGGCGCGATATACAACGGGGTTCGTTTGGGTGAAGACT
>CAMBPP010000090.1 GCA_945869715.1 Bifidobacterium breve | reverse complement strand
CCGTTGGCTGATGCATTTCGGGTCGACGCGCACGTTCATCGGTGGGGTCGCTGCCGATGACTAGGCGTGGTTCACGACGCGCGCCAGGAATAGGGGTTGCATCATTTTCAAAATAGCGCGCTTCGCGTGTTGGCTCATCGCGATACGCCGGCTCGGGCGAAGCGTTTGGTTGCACTGCAGGCTGCGAAAAAGTTGACCAGACATCGGTGTCGTCTGCTGGTTCTGATTGCAAAAACTTGGGCAATTCGCCAGTGGGTGGCTCGGTCCAATGAGGAAGTGGCCCAGTGTCGTCACCAAATGACAAAACTGGCTCTACTTCATCATCGCCAAATTGAACAGTGCCAAAGTCGTCACCAAAGTCGGTGCCGTATCCCTCTGCGTCACGATTTCCCGTGTCGTCGCGTCGTTTCCAATCGTCGGTCATATCTTCCCTTTCGGGTAATACATGGGCAACACCCATGCAGTTGGTTTACACCTCTAGTAGTTCGTATTCCTTGCGAGTAAAAGCCTTATCAATGAGCTCGATCTGACCATGCGTTAATTTTTACAGTTCCTTTTCCGCACGCTCAAGTTCATCTTTAGAAATATCGTGATCTTTTTCAGCAGTTTCCAAACTTTTGCGCACATCTCGGCGCACGTTACGCACTGCAATTCGGCCTTCTTCTGCCATTGCCTTTACTACTTTTACGTAGTCTTTGCGGCGCTCTTCGGTGAGCGCAGGAAATGCAAGTCGAATGACCACACCATCATTTGATGGGTTGAGCCCGAGGTTGGAACTTTGGATGGCCTTTTCAATAGCAGCAATGGCTCCGCGGTCGTGGGGCTTCACCACCAGCATTCGCGCCTCGGGAACCTGGAACCCAGCAATTTGCTGCAAAGGAACCGTTGCCCCGTAATACTCGACAGCTAATTTTTCCACGATCGAAGGGGTTGCTCGCCCCGTGCGAATTGTGGTGAATTGGCCCTGTACATGTTCGACTGCTTTTTCCATCTTGTCGATGGCGTCGAGGAGAGCTTCTTCGGTCACCCGACTAGCGTACCCACTGCCTCACCTCTGAGGATGGACTTCACATTGCCCTGGCGCAAAAGATCGAACACCACAATGGGGATCTTTTGGTCCATGCAGAAGGTAATTGCCGTGGAATCCATTACTTTGAGGCCCTTACTCATGACATCGAAATGAGAAATACGGTCATATCGGGTGGCTGTTGGGTCGAGTTTTGGATCGGCCGTATACACGCCATCGACACCGGAATGAGTGCCCTTCAAAATGGCTTGAGCAGAAATTTCCGCGGCGCGCAATGCAGCAGCGGTGTCGGTGGTGAAAAACGGGTTTCCCGTTCCGCCAGCCAAAATGACAACGCGACCCTTTTCCAAGTGGCGTTCTGCACGGCGACGAATGTACGGCTCTGCGACCTTTGGCATTTCAATAGCCGACATCACTCGTGAATGTTGACCCACGCGCTCGAGTGCATCTTGCAACGCAAGACCATTCATGACGGTGGCAAGCATTCCCATGAAGTCGGCCTGCGCTTGGTCCATACCCTGACCAGCACCTTTCATGCCGCGCCAAAAGTTACCGCCACCAACAACAACAGCAATATCGACGCCAAACTCTTCGTGCACTTCGTGCAACTCAGTTGCCACTTGATGCAAGACATTGGTGTCGAGACCAAACCCGGTGGATTCAGCAAGAGCTTCACCTGACAGTTTTAAAACAATGCGATTCCAACGTGGCTGAGTCCGAGGACTCGCTTTTGTGGAAACCCCATCTTTAGGCATTCAGAACTAGCCGATCTCGATCTGTGAGTACTGAAGAATATTAGCCGAGCCAATGAACTGCGTAACCGACAACTTGTCGTCTTTTGCATATGGCTGTTCAACAAGTGCAACGTCTTTGTAGAAACCATTAATGCGGCCTTCAACAATTTTCGCAATTGCTGCTTCTGGCTTGCCTTCGTTGCGCGTAATGGTTTCCAATGTTGTGCGCTCGTGAGCAAGAACATCTGCAGGAATTTCATCACGTGTAAGGAATCGTGGACGAGCAAAACCAATGTGCACTGCAACATCGTGAGCCAACTCTTGAGTAGCGCCAGACATTTCAACAAGCACGCCGTTGACTCCGCGGCCACCTTGAATGTGCAGGTAAGAGTCGATGACGTTTCCAGCAGCTGCTTCAATGCGCACCACTTCACCTAAGTCAATATTCTCTTTGAGAACAATTTTTAAGCTGTCGAGTTGCTCTTGGCGCTCTGATACTGCAGCAACGCCTTTATCGATGATGAGGTTTGCCAATGCTTCAGCTTCAGCTTTGAAAGCATCGCTACCGGCAACAAAGTCGGTTTCGCACTTCAGCTTTGCCATTGCACCAACATTGCCGCGAATAACCAAAGCAACAACGCCCTGATTGTTATCGCGGTCGTCACGCTTTGCACTTGCTGCAAGGCCTTTTTCACGGAGCCACTGCTTGGCTTCGTCAATATCGCCATTGTTCTCTTCAAGTGCTTTTTTGCAATCCATCATGCCTGCGCCGGTGGTATCACGCAGAGTTTTTACATCTTTAGCTGTATACGACATTCGTGAATCAGGCTCCTGGAGTAGGTGCCGCAGGGGGTGCGGGAATGGGTTTTGGTTCAACTACAGATGCTCCGACTGCAGCAACTGCAGCAGCAGCATTGACAACAGCAGCGGCTGCGGCTTGTGCTGCAGCAACTGATGCCTTCTTCGATGCCATGTGGCGTCCTTCAAGTGCTGCTTCAGCAATCACGCGGCACATGAGGTCGTTGGCGCGAATGGCGTCGTCGTTTCCAGGAATAGGGAAGGTCACAACGTCGGGGTCGACGTTGGTGTCGACCACTGCAATAACTGGAATACCGAGCTTGTTTGCTTCGGTTACAGCGATGTGCTCTTTCAAGGTGTCAAGCACAAAGACTGCATCGGGACGACGAGTCATTTTGCTGATACCCGACAAGTTTTTTTGCAACTTGACAAGTTCGCGCGACAAAAGAAGTGCTTCTTTTTTCGGCATAGCTTCGAACTCGCCTGTTTCAACCATGCGCTCGTATTCCTGCATTTTGCTCACGCGCTTTGAAATGGTTTCGAAGTTGGTGAGCATTCCGCCCAACCAACGCTCGTTCACGTATGGCATGCCGCTCTTGTCGGCCCAGTCACGCACAGGATCTTGTGCTTGCTTTTTGGTGCCAACGAAAAGAATGGTTCCGCCTCCGGCTACAAGATCGCGAGCAAAGACATAAGCAGTCTCGACGCGAGTCATTGTTTGTTCAAGATCGATGATGTACACACCGTTACGCTCGCCGAAAATGAATCGCTTCATTTTTGGGTTCCAACGGCGGGTCTGGTGTCCAAAGTGGCAACCAGCTTCAAGCATTTGTCGCATTGTGACGACGGCCATGATGATTCTCCTCTCCTGTGGTTAAGAGACTGGCCTCCGCGCCGAAGCGACCACAGGAAGAGACACAGTGCAATGACGTGTTATTTGTTTATTCGTGGCCGCCGCCATGCCGCCGTGTGGACGGTGGCTTGACGACAGCCAAGAAGAGAGGCTACTGCCCGATTCCCCTTGTGCCACAAACGATCGCGCAACCGCTGGCGAAACCAGACGGGCGCGGGGTCGGGTGAGACCAAAAAAGACCGCGGGGTCAAGATAGTTGTTCTCGGCCCGCGCGCCAAGCCTGAGCCCAACATAAAACCATTGACTCGCATAACCCACGACCTGTAACGGGTTCACGGCCTCACCCGGCGCAACAAGCGGCCCATTGACCCCTCCCAAGACCTCATAAAGAGGGGTGACAAGTTGGTCTCC
Organism: Bifidobacterium breve; assembly: GCA_945869715.1. Lineage (GTDB taxonomy): Bacteria > Actinomycetota > Acidimicrobiia > Acidimicrobiales > Ilumatobacteraceae > F1-20-MAGs119. The sequence goes on along the minus strand of CAMBPP010000090.1, from coordinate 2,082 downwards.
CCTTTCTGGGGCAATTCCTGCGGCTACCTGGTCAATTTCCACCACTACATAGGGCACGCCGCCCACCGACCCCACAAAAGTCACTATTCCTGGCCATGACATGCGAACGGGGGCGTTTTGACCAACGGCGAACTCGAGGCCGCGATTGCCAGCACACCACGTGCATTGCGGTCGGCGAAACCAGTCGGTGACTTTGCCTGCCACAGGGGCCGGAGCGGTGTTGGCGACGCAGAGCACCACTGCAAACACAGCGCTCAACATGAGTGCCCTCGCAGGAACTTAAAATTCGGCTGCTGCGAGCCGCGACCGTAATTGCAAAACAGCTTTTGAATGTATTTGCGATACACGGCTCTCCGTGACGCCAAGGATTTCGCCAATTTCCACGAGCGTAAGATTTTCGTCGTAGTAAAGAACCAAAACAGTTCGTTCACGTTCGGGCAAGTTTTTAATTTCCTCGCGCATGTGTGCCCGCAGCGCGTTCTCTTCCATTGCGGTATCGGCAGGGCCAATTTGTTGACCAACCCCAGAGGGGGCACGGTCGGCAACAAGGTGGTCGAGAGGGCCAACGGTGCCAACAGCAACATCGGCAAGCCACTTCTGAAGTTCTTCCACAGTGATCTGTAATTCTTCGGCAATTTCTTCGTCGTTAGGTGCACGTCCCATTGTGTGCTCTAGCTGCGTTATTGCGGTCTGTACCGAGCGAGCTTTAGTGCGCACCGAACGCGGAACCCAGTCGAGGGCGCGCAAACTATCGAGAATGGCCCCACGAATACGGGGGACGGCATAGGTTTCAAACTTTGCACCATGAACTGGCACATATTTCTCAATGGCGTCCATTAAACCGAAGATGCCTGCGCTCACCAGGTCTGCCGTATCAACATTTTTCGGCAACCCAGCGCCGAGTCGGCCAGCAACGAACTTCACGAGTGAGGAATAGTTCACTACCAGCCACTCGCGAGCTTGGGGGGTGCGAGAACTGGCCCAGTCTTCCCAAGCGGTTTCCACCGTATAGCGCGCGCCTCGAATGTTCATGCGCGGGGATGCGATGCGAGATAGGCCGATTGCAATCGTTCTTTGCTGACATGCGTGTAGCGCTGAGTGGTGACAACATTTGCGTGACCCAAAAGTTCTTGAACTGCGCGCAGATCGGCGCCGTTGTCGAGCAAATGCGTGGCGAACGTGTGTCGCAGTGCGTGTGGGTGAGTTGCGTCAATTGATCTTCTGTCAAGTATTCGCCGCACGTCTCGCGGGGTCAGTTGTTTGCCGCGCTCATTAAAGAACAGTGAATTTGAAGTTGGCACAGCTAACTCATGACGATGCGTCATCCATAAATCAATAGCGGCCACCGTTGGCTCATTCAGAGGAACACGACGCTCTTTTGAACCCTTACCCCACACCGATGCGGCTTTATTTTTCAAATCAATATTGGCAAGGTCGAGCGTGCATAGTTCACTGACGCGCAAACCGCTGCCATAAAGCAATTCGACAATTGCCACATCACGCGCAGAACGCCACACTGGTTCGTCTTCAATTTCAGAACCTGTGAGCAATGCATCGAGTTGATCTGCATTTAAAATACGCGGTAGTCGCCCTTCGCCGCCTGGAGCACGCACACCAACCGTTGGGTTTTCTATTTTCTTGGAGGACTGACGCAGCAACCAGGAAAAATAGCGACGTAGTGCTGCAAGCTTGCGAGCAATGGTGCGCTTAGCGTGCGTACCCTTTGCATTTTCAGTGGGCTTTGAACTGGTGAGAAATGCAAGATACTGCTTCACCATGATGCGCGTTACCGCTTCTGGCCGCTGCACTTCACATTCATCACTTGCCCACTGTGCGAAGAGTTCCACATCGGAGCGATACGCACTTTGCGTGTTCGGCGACATCGCAGTAAGAGAGGCTATGAACTCCTCTATTTTCCATGCCGCCAATGGCGTAGCCCGCGTGCCGCCCACACCTTCAAGGTAGTAGGTGGAACTACCTCATGAGCGCTTCCCACCATCCATTGGTGTCTACTACCCAACCCAGCGCTTCAAGCCTGCCCAAACTCACCGCAATGTCGTGAAGTGGTCTATTAAGCGCCAA
>CAMBPP010000089.1 GCA_945869715.1 Bifidobacterium breve | reverse complement strand
GGGGAGTCACGCAGGCTCTCGATGCGCGAGACAGTTCATTTGGTGATTATCGAACAGGGGAGAAAGAGCAATGAGCAATTCCATCGATGCAACAGACATTACAAAAGTAAATATGGTGTCGCCCGAGGTTCTCGAGTGCCCATACCCGTATTACAAGCGAGTGCGCGAAGAAGCTCCAGTGCACCAAACTCCACTTGGGTTCTGGGCGGTGTCGCGCTACGAAGACGTATTGTCGGTTGTACGCAACCCTGAAATGTTCTCGTCGCTTGCCCAAAGCAATTCTTTCGTCACGACGCCGCCGCCCGAAGTGATTGAAATTGCCAAGGAAGGGTACCCACGGGTCAACACTTTGCTTTCTAACGACCCGCCTTCGCATACACAGTTTCGCAACTTGGTCAACAAGGCATTTTTGCCAAAACGCGTGGCTCAGTTAGAAGACTCCATTCGCAAAATTACCAATGACCTCATTGATGCTTTCATTAACGATGGCAAGGTCGACTTGGTTGAGCAGTTCGCCGTTGGTGTTCCACTCACCGTCATTGCCGATGCGCTGGGTGTAGACCGTGCCGACATGCCGAAGTTCAAAAAATGGAGCGACGACTCCGTAGCGCCACTATCTGGCATGCTCACACCTGAGCGCCAAATTGAGTGTGCTCATAGCCGCATTGAATTCCAGAAGTACATGGTCGACCGTGTACATGAGCGTGAAGCAAACTTGCGTGACGATTTGTTGTCCGACCTCGTGCAAGCACGATTCGATTCGGGCGAGCGTGCTGGCGAAGGAATGACAATGGCAGAAATGCTCGACGTCATTGCACAGCTGTTGGTTGCAGGAAACGAAACCACCACAAAACTCATTGCCGCCGCGACACTCATGCTTATTGAAAACCCCGAGCAAATGGCCAAGGTGCGCGCCGACCACTCACTTATTCCTAACCTCGTTGAAGAAGCATTGCGCATGGAAGCCCCCGTGCAAATGTTGCCGCGCTTCACCAAAGAAAATGTTGAAGTGGGTGGCGTTGCAATACCCAAAGGCTCTGTAGTCATGGTCATGTACGGCTGTGCAAACCGCGATGGCGCGAAATACCCCAACCCCGACATGTTCGACATTGAACGCGATAACGCCCGTACGCAAATGGCTTTCGGTCAAGGGCCACACTTCTGCGTAGGTGCTGCGTTGGCTCGTAGCGAAGCACGCATTGCTTTTGAACTACTGCTCAGCAGGCTCAACAACATCGCGCTTGCAAGCGTTGAAACTCCAACACATCGCGAATTGTCAATGACCCTGCGTGGTCTTACCAACTTGCATCTCACTTTCACCCCCGCCTAAAGACAGGACCCCCCATGCCGGTAGATCTCAATAATCTTCAAACAACACGCTATGAAGTGGTGAACCCCGGAGAGAACGGCATTGCTGTTGTCACCTTGAACAGGCCCGAAAGTCGCAACGCGCAAAACAAGCGCATGACCTACGAACTTGAAGCATGCTTTTCTGCCGCGTCACGCAGCAGTCAAGTAAAAGTAATTGTGCTGCAGGCCGATGGCCCACACTTCTCGTCTGGTCACGACATGCGCGATGACGAAAGCCATCGTGAGTTTGACCTCGTTTTCCCCGTCGGCGGTTTTGGTCGTGAAGGCCAAGAGGGCCAAATGGCGTGGGAAGAAGAGGTGTATTTCAACATGTGCTGGCGTTGGCGCAACTTGCCCAAGCCAGTTATCGCTGCCGCACAGGGAAAAACCATTGCGGGTGGTCTCATGTTGCTGTGGGTAGCCGACATCATCATTGCTGCTGACGACGCAATGTTTACCGACCCCGTTGTGGGCATGGGCGTAAACGGCGTGGAATATTTTGCTCACCCGTGGGAACTTGGGCCTCGTAAAGCAAAAGAAATGCTTTTCACTGGCGGGTGGTTTTCTGCGCAAGAGGCTGCGGCAACTGGCATGGTGAACAGAGTGGTTCCTGTTGCTTCATTACGTGACGAAACGATGAAGATGGCAGCGATTATCGCACAGCGGCCATCGTTTGCCTTGAAGCTTGCCAAGGAAAGTGTGAATCAAACCCTTGAAGCACAAGGACAATGGAATTCATTGCGCACAGCATTTGTGCATCAGCATCTTGCCCATGCCAACAACCGCATCAAATTTGGTATACCTGTCGACCCGGGCTCTGGTCGTAAGTCGTAAGGGAATCTCGCATAGCATTTGCTGTGACGAAAAATGCCGAAACTGTGGTGCGCAAGCTTGGGCGACCTCGTGCCGTTGACTCGGTTGACACTCGCGTGCGATTACTTGCAGCTGCACGTAAATGCTTCGGTGAAAATGGTTATGAAAAAACAACCAATGCCCAAATAGCTGAAGTTGCCGGCATCACTACTGGTGCGATCTACCACTACTTTCCATCAAAGGTTGAACTCTATGCAGCGGTGTTTGAGGGTGTTCAAGATTTCATCTACTCAGAATTTGAATATGCCATTAATGAACACAACACATTGGTAGAACGCTTCAACAGCATTCTTGATATTTCAGTTCGCATTAACCGCGATGACCCCAGCATCGCCGGCTTCGTTGTTGACGTGGCTTCTGAAGTACAACGCAACCCTGAACTGCGTAGCGTCACTTCACTTTTGCGGCACCGCACCGGTGCATTTCTAGAAAAGCTCTGCGACGATGCAGAACAAAACAATGAGATCCGACCCGGGGTATCTCGCGAGTCTCTGCAGGACCTCCTCAATGCACTTTTGGCGGGCCTCTTGCGGTTCTCCACTCTCATTAACGACTCGGCTCGCCATGGGGCAGCGGTAGAAGTCTTAAAACTCATGCTGAGAAACGCTGTATTTACCTCAGGGCCATATGTGGTGCTCCCTTACCGTGGGCCAAGTGAGTCTCAGCTCGCAGTCTGAATCGCACAAAGGTCGCCAAAGGTGCGAGAATGAGCCTATGACAACTCAGATCCCCGTGGCCGAAGAACTTTTCACCTGGCCTTCTGACTCACCCCAACTCATCGGTACACGTTTCCCAGAAAGCGGCGTCACCACCTTCCCGCAGTCGAAGTCTTGCCCAAAGAGTGGCAGCGAAAACGGTGAGCGCGTTTTGTTGCCTCGTATTGGAACTCTGTGGAGTTGGACCGTGCAAGGCTTTCTTCCTAAGTCACCTCCTTATGCCGGCAAGGAAACAGCTAAGACCTTTAAGCCTTATGGAGTTGGTTACATTCAACTCGGCAACGAGGTTATTGTTGAATCGCGACTAACAACGGCAGAAGCAAGTGAGTTGAAAATTGGTATGGACATGGAACTCGTCGTCATTCCTTATTCCACCGATGACGATGGCAATGAGCTCATTACTTACGCATTCGCACCAGTAAAGAAATAACCAGAAAGTTTTATTGAAAGGCAAAACCATGGCAGAAGATGTAGCAATTATCGGAATCGGAATGCACCCCTTTGGGCGCCACGAAAACACCGGAATGGAAATGGGCGCTTATGCCGCTCGTGCCGCGATGAAAGACGCTGGTTGCGACTGGAGCGATGTGAACTACGCCTTTGGTGGTTCAGCATCTGCTGGAAACGCCGACAGCATGGTGTCAACCCTGGGCCTTACTGGCTTGCCTTTTATCAACGTTGCTAACGGTTGTGCAACCGGTGGTAGCGCACTCATCAGCGCATACAACGCCATCAACGCAGGTGCTGCAGATGTATGTATGGCTATTGGTTTCGACAAGCATGAAAAAGGAGCTTTTGCTCCCGACCCTGCAAGTCATGGTGTAGGGCAGTGGTACGGCGATACCGGCCTCATGCTCACCACCCAATTTTTTGGTATGAAGATTCAGCGCTATATGCATCAATTCGGCATTTCTGAATCAACACTTGCAAAAGTTGCAGTGAAGAACTTTCATAACGGCTCACTGAACGAAAATGCATGGCGTCGTAAGCCACTGACCGAAGAGGAAGTATTGAACTCCCTCATGTTGTCAAACCCACTCACGCAGTACATGTTCTGCTCGCCGGGTGAAGGCGCCGTTGCCTTGGTGCTCGCTCGCGGTGACATTGCCAAGAAGTTCCAGACAAAGCCTGTGTACTTGCGTTCAGCAGTATTGCGCAGTCGTCCGTTTGGCAGCTTTGAAGTGTTCAACTCGTGGTTGTCTCCTGATCGCGGCAACAGCCCATCAGTGGGTGCAGCAGCAGCAGCATTCAAAATGGCTGGAATGGGACCAAGCGATATGGATATCGTGCAGGTTCAAGACACCGAGAGTGGTGCAGAAATTATGCACATGGCTGAATGTGGTTTCTGTGAAGACGGCGAACAAGAAGACCTCATCCAGAGTGGTGCTACCAATCTCGACGGTCGCTTGCCCATCAACACCGATGGTGGTTGCCTAGCTAACGGTGAGCCCATTGGTGCATCTGGTCTACGTCAGGTCTATGAAAGTGCTTTGCAGTTGCGCGGCGATGCTGGAACACACCAGGTGCCAAAGCCCATTAAGACTGCTTTCACTCATGTGTATGGTGCCCCTGGCATCAGCGCATGCACCGTGTTGTCGAACTGAACAGTTAAGCAGTCAAAACTCGCGAGCGTTGTGCTCTGCGAGCAGTATCGGTTGCAAGTACAGCAAGTGCAACCCAAATGAGGCTGAACCCAACTATTCGCGTTGCATCGAGTTCTTCGTGATACGCCAACCATCCAAGTAAAAAATTGATGGTGGGTACGGAGTATTGCAGTGGGCCCAGAACAGTGAGCGGTACGTGTTGTGCTGCGTAACCAAAAATCCATAGTGGAATAACGGTAATAACGCCGGTACCGGCAATGAGCACCCATTGCCAGGTTGATGCATTATGAATTGCACTGTCGCTGTTGCCGCCTTGAGCGATCATCAGAACAATTGCGGGCAAAAAGAGAAACATCATCTCGCCAGACAAGCTTTCAATTGACTTCAGCGGAATTTGTTTTTTGAGCAACCCGTAAAGCGACCATGAGCCTGCAATGAGCAAGGCGAGATACGGCACACGCCCGTAGCCCACAGTGAGAATTGCAATGGCGGCAACAGCTAATGAGATGGTGACTTTTTGTGCGGTGTTGAGTTTCTCTTTCAAGACCGCCACACCAAGCCACATGGTGCACAGCGGAGCCATGAAGTATCCAAGCGCAGTTTCAATGACGTGGTCGTGAGCAACGGCCCAGACGTAGGAACTCCAGTTCACGGTGACCAAAATGCTGGCGGCGAAAAGGCGCCAACCCATTTCCTTCGAACGCATGGCAGTAGCGATGATGCGTAGGCGCTTGTGCCAAATGACTAATGGTGCAAGTACGCAGAAGCTGGCAAAAATGCGCCAGCCAATGAGTTCAAAGGGCGGAAACCCGTGAAGGTTTTTCCAGTAAATGGTGAGTAGGCCCCACATCACATATGCGCTCACACCGGCGATGAGGCCAGAGCGCATACGCGGGTCGGGGGAACTCAGAGTGTCGACTTCCAGGTGTTGAAGTAAGTGATTTCTTCTGCAGGGCGGCGCTTGCCCACTTTGAAATCTTCACCGGTGTAATACGCAACAGGAATAAGTGCGAGTTGCGTAACAGTGTCGGGCAAGCCGAGCAACTGTGCTGCTTCTTGTTCATACTTCAAGTGCAAGGTGGTGTAGGCCGTGCCAAGCCCACGTGAGCGTGCAGCCAGCATGAAACTCCATACAGCGGGAAGCAGAGAACCGTAGTAGCCAGTTTGAGCATGAACATCAGAATTGGTGGGAAGGCGGTCGAGCCCAATGGGAATAAGAAGTGCAGGAACTTTCTCGAGAATGTTTGCGAGGTAGTCGGCTGAGTCCATAATTCCGTCGGCGTCGGTGCGGCCTTTTTTCTCTACCTGGTTGCGCTGCATCTCGATGTAAGGGAGGTACGCCTTGCGGTACAGATCGGCCAAGCCCATCTTC
>CAMBPP010000088.1 GCA_945869715.1 Bifidobacterium breve | reverse complement strand
CCGCTAGCGCGTAGCCGCCAACAATGAGGAACTCAACCTCATGGGCGACGAATAATTCGACAAACTCTTGAAAGTCTTGGTTCAGGTTCATTTGTCCATCCGTGGTACTCAGCTCGCAATTCTTCAACCATTGCAAGCCGCTCAGTGACGGGGCGGGTTACCCAATATTTCCATGCAGAATCTTCGTCACCTTTGTACTTCCGCGTCACGACTTTTTGGATGAAATTCACTTCTCCAATTATACCCGATAACCGACCTCGGCTCTGTTGGGATTCGCAATTTTGGCCGCGATACCCTTGGCAATTGCGTTCCAAAATCTGGCGTTTCGGGTTCCAAACATTTACTGGAACCCCAGCCACTACCCCATCCGTTCATCATTGGTACTGAAATGATGAGTCCTCGTTGATACCATCGCCCCATGTTGCGTTCAACGATTCCGAAAATGAATCGGGCCGTATGTGTTGTCGTGTTTATAGCGGCCCTGATTCCATCCTTCAGGACCAACTCAGCATCGGCTTCTCCCGTCTCTACAACACCAGCTCAGCTCAAACTAATAAAGACCGTTGGTGGTTCGAGCATGTCGCCCAAGTCTGTTGTTGCATCTCCAACAGGGCTAGTGATTGCGCAAAACATGATGTACACACATGGCATCAGCGTTTTCAACGCAGAGGGTCAGATGTTGACGCGCATCTCTGACTCACTTCCTCTTCAAAAATTAGGAAGAAAGGGCTCTGGCTCTGCCCAAGGTTCACCCGTGGAGGCTGCATTCAGTCCTGATGGCGCATTTGCATACGTGTCCAACTACTACATGACTGGTCCTGGATTCACTCGGCAAGGTTTTGATAAGTGTTCCGAAAATGCAAAATTTGATAATGGTTTCCTCTATCGGGTCAATATGTCGACCAAGGCAGTGGAAGCAGCAGTAGAAATTGGCGAGGTGCCGAAGTATGTAGCGGTTAGTCCTGACAATAAGTACGCACTTGTTTCCAATTGGTGTTCCGATTCCATCAGCATCATTAGTCTCGCCATCTTTCAAGTGGTGAAGACAATTAAAGTTGGTCGGTATCCACGAGGAATTGTTGTTGCCCACAACAGTTCAAAGGCTTACATCACTGTGATGGGTGCTGGTCAACTGGGCACAATCGATCTCACAACGTTTGCACTTCACAAATGGCCTTCGGCGGCAAATACTCCGCGACATATTGTTCTCAGTCCCGATGGACTCACGTTGTATGTGTCACACAACTTGTCATCGGTGGTCACATCTCACGATGCCGCAACTGGCCGACTTCTGAAACGTGTGGTGACGGGCACTAAGCCGAGAACAATGGCAATCTCTCCTGAAGGCGATGCGTTATATGTTGTTAATTACCAATCAGGGACAATGACGGTCGTCTCCACTGCAACAATGAAGGTCACTCAGCGCATCTCGACACCGCCACATCCCATAGGCGTGACATTTGAACCCACTTTGAATCGAGTATGGGTTGCTTGCTACAGCGGACTCATCAAGATTTACGGACGTGTTTAAATTCCGTGGCCGGTGAGTCTCCGGAATCCCTGATGGCCCAACCGAATCTGTCGTTCGTGTATGGCCACCTAATCTGAGGTAATTGATGACCTGATTTTTGATATAGGTTTAAAAGGTATTTTGAATCTTCACTCGCTCGAATGTGTAGAAGGGAAGAAATGATGAAACGAGTCATGACAGCATGCTTGGTTATTTCGGCATCATTTCTTGCAGGACTGCCGGGTGCTGCTGACACGGTGTTCGCGAGTAGTCAACTGACGTTTCCGACCCCCTCAAAATTGCTCTGCCTAGGCGAGCCGAGCCAGTCGTCGCCGGCGTTATGCAACGCGACGACGAGCCCAGGGCCTGGTGCTGCTGTTTTCTATGCGATCAAGTTGGGGCCCAACACCCCTGCCGGCACGATCACGCTGTTAGAAACGCTACCCCAGGGCTTCAATTATGTCAGCGCTATCTGCACGGTTGCAGTGGGAACCAACACGGGCCAGTCGACCACTCTCGTTCGCACTGTGTCGGGCGCGGTGTCCACGTTCAGTGTGATCAATCTCTTATTAGGCCAGACGGTTTATTGCTTCATTCGGGGCTATTTCACTAATCCGGGTACATCTGTTCAAAACAGCGTGACGGTCGCAGATCAAAACGGCGTTGCGATATCAAGTGCTGGGCAACATAATGCGAACGTCGCCACGACGTCTGTTCTTCCCAGTGATCTGTCGGTGGTAAAGACGGTCGATCCGAGCTCGATCAACGTCACGTTGGGCGCACAGACGCTTACCTACAAGGTCGTCATCACAAACAACGGGCCAGAGGAGGTCTGGATCGGCACAATTGGCGAACTGTTCGATAACGTCTCAATTTCCTCGACTGGCGTACCGATGCAGGTCCAATACGTTATCGGTTCTGGCCAATGCACCTCGTCGGGTTCTGGCACTGCATGTCTCGCACCGATCCCAGCCCAAGTGCTCTCAGGATGGAACACGGTGACGACGATTCCACTTGCATTTGCCAAATGGCACTTCCCATCTGCGGGGCCAAATGCTGCTGGATACATTCCGTCGCTTGGCACGATCACTCTCACCTATCAGATCGAGGTCAAACGTCATCCCGCACTCCTTTGCGCCTTGGGAGGTGAGATGTTGCGCAATAAGGTCTTCTTCGGCTTGACCAGAATGAGCGGCGTCACCATTACGGAGAGCAACGCCTTGAACAACACCTCAGCGAGCCCGGACGTTCCTGTTAACACCGGTCAAGAAAACGATCCTGCGTGCGCCTTACCCGATAATGTTGGGCCGATCCAGATCGTCAAGAAGCAGGTCTCCCCAACAAGCACATCAACCGTGCCTTGGGGCACCAACGTGCTTTATAGCGTCACGGTCACCAACTCCGATCCGAGCCCAATCATCGTTAGGCTTCGCGACCGGGTGATGCAATGGGCGGGAACTCCACCGTTCTCCGCGACGGTCCAATCCTGGAGTTGCGTTCTTGTCGGCGCGTGCGCAACCTTGCCTATTGCGACGACACCGCCAGTGAATCTGTTTTCATATTTCCAGACAAAGACTGCATGGGATAAGTCCAACCTCAAAGTTCCGGGCAAGGTAGGGAACGTTAACGGTAAGGTCGTTCTCAATATCACGTTGAAATTCACACCAAATAGTTGCGACAGTTTCGCCAATAATGACAACATCCTTCGCAACATTGGTCGTGTCAACTACACCTTCTCACCGCCGAATTCGCCCCCGGTATCTTTCATGGCGGAAGCATCTGTTAATACGCAAATGGCGGCACATCCGCTTTGCGATCTTCGGGTGAAAAAGACGGTTCTCTCTCCTCAGACCAAGGTCACATTCGGTCAACAGTTCCAATACCAGATGTCTTATCGCAATGCCGGTTCGGCACCGGTAAGCGTTGGTACGCTCATCGACGCAGTGCGCATCGTTCAGCCAAACTATGCGACCTCATTACCCTTCAACTACAAATACAGCTGCGTCGTTGTGACGGGCTCCGTCAATGGTGCGCCTGGGGCCGTGCCCACATTGTCGTCGGGGCACCCGGCCTGGATTCCCGGATCAATTGTGTACACCACGTTTCCGTCGCAGGGAACGCGGATCATTCAAAACTCTGCACCAATCAGTTTTTCCGCGGGTGCACAACTCAACTGCACCGTGCAGATCAAAATCTTCCGGCCCGCGTCTGGCGACAAATATTGCCTAAGTTCAGTAACTCCGCGTCTCGAGAACCTTGCGCTGATGGATGTATCGCGCTTTTACAACCCGAACGTGCCGTGGCCGCCATCGCAGACCTACAGCCCCATTTTCGCCTTCGGCGCTACACAGCCGACATCACCTCTCACCAATTGGAGCACGGTAGGTCTGAAGCTGCCAAAGTGTTACAAATTCGTTGTCAACAAGACTTCCTTGCCAACCCTAACGTGGGCCCCAGGAGGGCCGTCACCACTCACTTACACAGTCGTAGTGACCAACCAAGGCGATGCGCTGACGGGTCAGATGATTTCAGGTGCTTGGCATGGCCCGTTTCTCGAAGACCAGTTCTTTGCCCCTTTTTCTGGGACCATCGTTCCGGGCTCCGTTACCGTCACCAGTACTTGCGGCATTGCACCAAACCAGCTGAACTGGGTCGGTGTTCCGGGTCAGTCGCGATTGCGCATCTCTAGCTTTCCGGCACTTTGTACAATTACGTTGTCGCTCCAGGTGGCGGGTCCTTACACGCCCGTTCAGACCTGCAACCGCGGTCTCGTCGGCATCTTGCCGACGGGAACACCGAACTGGTACAACAACAGTACGAATCAAAATGGGCTAAAAAGCGAGATTTGTGTGCCGGTATTGAAAACCAACAGCCTGACAGTAAGGAAAAGCGTTACCAATAATTCCGGAGACGTATTACCCGCTGGTGCGTTGTTTCCCATGACGGTGTCCTGCATTGTGCCTGGCGGACCAACCATCACCTCTTCAATCAATGTGTCTGCGTCATCTACTGGGGCGGTGATAGTGAACAATATTCCGGTTGGCAGCACCTGCACGATTACTGAATCGTTAACACTGCCGCTTCCACAACCCGCGCCTAACAGTCCAATCAATTGTAAACTTCCGGCACTGCATGTGTGGCAACAGGTTTCCTCACAGGTTGTTGTGATCGCCCCTTCTCCAACCGTGAACATCGTCTCGATTATCAATGTGCTGAATTGTGTAGGCCCGTAACGTTTCCCGGAAATGCTGGGGTTGGGAAATGCACACGTTTCAGCACGAATCTTGACCTTGACGCATCCATAGCGTGAGGTCTAACTCGGGTTCATCGCCACGCTCTATCCATCCGGTTCTGGCTGGCGGTTTGCTGCTGATGCTCACTACACAATTCACGTCCGCCGGGACAGGGTTGCTCACGTTGTTGAGTACAAGTTGTATGGGGTGCACCAGATAGCGGTAGTGAACGAACGCATTAGCAGCGGGCGTATTGAAGTTAACTGCCACACGGGTATCGGAACGCTCGCCTGCTTCAGTGAGTTCTTTAATACGATTATCTAAAACCAGATCGTCACGAATTTCGTTATAGGGAATCACAGTTTGTGTAGCGGTATACATAGTTGCAAGAGCACCAATGCAGCCGAGAAATACCAAAGCGTTTGTAGCTGAACGCCACCACAAAATGATAATGACAGTTGCGATGGCAATAAAGATCATGGCTAATACGACATACCCAATTGGCGCGAATCTCTCTCTAGTCCAGTCAAGAGCGATTGCATTAGGAGGAGAGAAATAACGATTTGCTGCGATCATCTCCCGCAGACGGTCGCCATCAGTTGCAATCAGCAGAATCCCGGTGAGTACCACCACTACTGACAGACCCAGCCCCCAGAGTCTCCACCGAAACGATGTAAGCAGTGCTGCACATGCAATTGCAACCAACACAGAACTCACCGCTTCGACATAACGTCCGTAAATTAAATGATCAGATCGTGTGACGTGAGCTAATTGCACAGACGAGGTCAGCGCAACCGCACCCACTATTGCGATGACATACATCGCGGGCATTGCCTCTCGCCATGATCGTTTCGACAAGTGTTGCCACACGGCCAGAGATAAGACAGCGAGGCCAACAAAGGCGAGCCCAAATGACGTGGAGACGAGGTACCACATTTGTCCTGCAGCTGACCGCAAGATGCTGGGCCATTCGCTCAGCGTTGTCATGCGCTCCAGAATGCGATCTTCCTTGCCAACCGATGCCACATAGAACTCGTTGCGAAGATACATGTTGAGTTGATCAAATGTGAGGTACACAACCACGCATGTAGAAAGCCCTGCTACCAGTGCCTGGTATCGCCTCTGCTGAGCGAACAATGCAACCCCAATCATCGCGAGCACCGTCAGGGGAAGAAGTAATACAAATCGGCCATGCACCA
>CAMBPP010000087.1 GCA_945869715.1 Bifidobacterium breve | reverse complement strand
TGGCAGCCCCAACGGGATTCGAACCCGTGCCGCCACCTTGAGAGGGTGGTGTCCTAGGCCACTAGACGATGGGGCCAAGTAGCGGTGGTCAGGTTATCAGTGGGCCGGAAACAAAAGGCCCGAGCGCTCAAGCGCAGGGGTCAAGTTTGTTGAGTTTTTGCTGGGGAGCACGGAATCGAACCCTGAATAACAGAACCAGAATCTGCTGTGTTGCCAGTTACACCACTCCCCAATGGAGCACCCTGATTGTATCGCCACGAAGGGAAATGAAAACGGCCCCTTAGCCGGTGATCTTCCAGAGGTTTCCAAAGCCAATGAAGCGTGCGACAGCAATTCCCGCCCCTTCTTTCACGTGCTTCTTGATGGCGCTATTTCGCGCAATAGGGCTATCCAGAGTTGATGAGGTAGAGGCATCGAAACCCCACTCTTGGGCCGTTAGGCGTGCGCGCAGCGCGTGATACGGGTCGGTCACAATCACTATGTGTTCAATTCCTGCGAAATTGGAGTCGGTCGTCACGAGGTTTCTCACATTGCGTAATGCCTCATAGGTGGAACGCGATGCCGACTCTTGCAGTAGATCCTCTTGCGGAACTCCTTGCTGACGCAAAAATATTGCCGATGCCGACGCTTCAGTAAAGCGGTCACCGGGTTTGTTACCTCCGGTGAGAACAATGCGTGGTGCAACCTTTTGCTTCCATAAATCTAAAGCGTGCATGAGCCGTGCTTTGAGAAGCGGAGAAGGAACACCGTCGTATTGCGCTGCTCCCATGACCACTACGGCATCGACTTGCGCAGTTGATTGGGTGCGACCAACACGCCACACTTCGAAAACCGTTAGACCCACATACAAGGAACCGACGCAAAGCAACATTGCCAAAGCTTGTGCTGCACGTTTCATAGCAAGGTGTTATTACTTTGCGAGCCGCTGCGATGCTGCTGCTAAACGAGCAAGGGTTGTTTCACGACCTAAAAGTTCGAGCGACTCGAAAAGTGGTGGCCCTACTGTGCGACCTGTGATGGCAACACGAATAGGCGCTTGCACTTTTCCGAGCTTGAGACCGTGCTTTTCGCCTACCTGCTCAATGACTGCTTTGAGCGAATCGTGATTCCACTCTGCAGTTGCATAGGCAGCCGTTGTTTCGCTGAGAACAGCACTCGCCCACTCGTCTTTTGTTGCCTTTACCCAAGAGGCATCGTCAAATGCTGGTTCGTCGAGAAAGAAGAAGTCGATCATTGCAGGCACTTCCGTGAGTGCCGTTACTCGTGTTTGCACTAACTCGGCCATGCCACGGAAAATATCTTGCTTGAAACTACCTGCGGGCCACGGCATGGTTTCACCGGTGAGGAATGGCTCACATTCGGCAATGAAGACTTCGAGTGGCATTTTGCGAATGTATTCGCCATTGAACGCCTGCAATTTTTGAATATCAAAAAATGCTGGCGAATGGTTCACATCTTCCAAGCGGAATGTGTCAACAATGTGCTGCCAAGGGACAATTTCTGTGTCGCCGGCGGGCGCCCAGCCCAAGGTCATGAGGTAGTTCACCATTGCTTCAGGAAGAATACCCTCTTCGCGATATTGCTCTACTGCAACTTTGTCGCGTCGTTTCGACAACTTCTTGCGTTGCTCATTAACGAGCACAGGAACGTGCGCCCATGTTGGTGGAGCAACATTGAGCGCGTTCCAAATCATTTGTTGCTTTGGAGTGTTTGGCAAGTGCTCTTCTGCACGCACAACATGTGTGATGTTCATTAATTGGTCATCAACCACGTTGGCAAGAAGGAACATTGGTGTTCCGTTACCGCGCAAGAGTACAAAGTCTTCAATGGTGGCGTTGTCGAATTTCACTTCACCGCGCACGAGGTCGTGCACAACTGTTTCCCCTGCGGGTACACGGAAGCGCAAGACGCGGCCTGGGCCAGCCTCTAAACCACGGTCGCGGCTGAAGCCGTCGTACCCGGGCTTGCCCGATGCTTTGGCGCGCTCTTGCACTTGTTCGCCGGTGAGGTCGCAGAAATACGCCTTGCCTTCTGTAAAAAGCTTCATGGCGGCATCTATGTGTGCCTGCGCATTGGCCGACTGAAAGTACGGCCCCTCGAATTGCGGGTGGTCGTTGTTGATACCGAGCCAAGCGAGTGCGTCAATAATTCCTTGAGTCCACTGGGGTTCGTTGCGCGATTCGTCGGTGTCTTCAATGCGTAAGACGAAAGTGCCGCCTTCACGCAGAGTGAGTGCCCAGTTGTACAGAGCGGTACGGGCACCACCCACATGAAAAAAGCCGGTGGGTGACGGAGCGAAGCGATAGCGAGGAGTGGTTGTCATGTCCCTTGCAGATTACCGACCCCACCCCACCCAGAGTTCTTTAGAGTGCAAACTTTTGGAGGTCGCTCAATTCGACGAACTCCAGGGTATGTAAATGCGTAGCGTGCAAGTTCACCTGTGGTGCGTGGCCCGCTTCAAATGCTTCTTGCCAGCGCATGGCACACAAGCACCAATGATCGCCCGCTTTCAAACCAGCGAATCCGTATTGCGGCATCGGCGTAGAAAGATCATTTCCTGCATTTTTGGAAAAGGCAAGAAATTCATCGGTCATCACTGCACACACCGTGTGCACACCTTGGTCATCGCCGCCTGTTTCACAGCACCCCGTGCGGTAAAAACCTGTCATCGGTTCGGTGCAACAAGTTGCAATGGGTTCACCAAAAACGTTCGGCTGAGTTGTCATGGCATATGTCTAGCGTGAAACCGCGCCGAGAACACTCAATTGGGGTTGAGAGTGAGGAGATCTTCGTAGGTTTCGCGGCGGCGCACCACGCGAGCCTGGCCGTCTTTCACAAAAACGACTGCGGGCTTGGTGACCATGTTGTAGTTCGACGCCATGGAGTAGCCATAAGCGCCGGTGACCGGAGTGGCGAGCAAGCTTCCCACTTCGAGTTCTGCCGGAACCTGTGCCTCTTCAATAACAATGTCGCCACTTTCGCAGTGCTTGCCTACTACTCGTACGTTGCGAGGGCGTAATGCGCTCGGCAAAGTTGGCATGAAGGCTTCATAGCCACTGCCGTACATCATGGGGCGAGGGTTGTCACTCATGCCGCCATCAACAGCAACGTATGAACGCACACCAGGAATATCTTTTTGTGTACCCACGGTGTACACCGTGATTGCCGACGACGCCACAATGGCTCGACCCGGTTCTACGCGTACAACAACATCTTTGGGCAGCGACGCAGTTGCACGGCGCACCACGGTTCCCCATTGCTCCATGGTTGGCGCGTGTTCACTTGCAACATAGGCAACGCCTAAGCCACCGCCCACGGT
Organism: Bifidobacterium breve; assembly: GCA_945869715.1. Lineage (GTDB taxonomy): Bacteria > Actinomycetota > Acidimicrobiia > Acidimicrobiales > Ilumatobacteraceae > F1-20-MAGs119. The sequence goes on along the minus strand of CAMBPP010000087.1, from coordinate 2,737 downwards.
GAGATCACTCAAGCCCAGTGGCGCAAAGAAACTCACCATTACGTCAATTGCTTTACCTAGGTGCTCAATGTCGAGCACGTTGGAACCAATGTGGAAGTGCAAGCCAATGAGGTTGAGGCGTGACGACCTACGCAGTGTTTCTACTGCTCGCATGGCGTCGCCGTTGCCCATGTTGAAACCAAACTTGGAATCGTCTTGCCCAGTCGAGACAAATTCATGCGTATGGGCATGCACACCTGGCGTCACACGAATTTGCACATTGACTTGTGCGCCAAGCAAGCCAGCAACATGCTCAAGGCGTTCGAGTTCATCAAAACTATCGACCACAATGTGATGCACTCCCTCACGAATGGCGTAATGCAATTCGTCAGAAGACTTGTTATTGCCGTGCAAAACACAACGGTTAGCAGGAACACCAGCACTGAGAGCAACAAAGAGTTCCCCACCAGTTGCCACGTCGAGCATGAGGCCTTCTTCATGCACCAACTTGGCCATTTCAGTGCACAGGAATGCTTTGGTGGCATACACCACATTTCCTGCACCAAAAGATTCGCCGGCTTCGCGGCAGCGATTACGAATGTGTTGCTCGTCGTAAATAAATAGTGGCGTACCAAATTGCGCCGCAAGGCTTGACACCAAGCAACCGCCAATAGACAGTTCCCCTGCAGGCTCAATGAGTGCAGTGTCGGGTAATAGACGAAGTTCTATGGGATCCACTGCTACATCGCTTCCGGTGCTTCAATACCCAATAAATCTAGACCACAATGCAATACGCGTGCAGTTGCGTCGCACAATGCAAGGCGCTCGGTGCGTTGCGGTTCATCAGATTTCAACACAGGACAATTCTCGTAGAAGCCGGTGAAAACCGTGGCGAGTTCATACAAATAGGTACACATGCGGTGCGGGCTGGCCTTGGCCAATGAGTCCCACACCACTGCATCGAACTGCAAGAGGGTAAGTGCAAGAGCTTTTTCTTGAGGCTCGCCCAGCGTTATAGCAACACCTTGAACTGAAGACCGGTTGATGTCGGCGCGGCGAAAGATGCTGCAAATACGAGCATGTGCATATTGCAGGTATGGCGCGGTGTTGCCATCGAACGACAACATGCGGTCCCAGTCGAAGATGTAGTCCTTAATACGGTCGGTGGAAAGGTCGGCATATTTCACTGCGCCAATGCCAATCATGCGAGCAACATTTGCCCGTTCACTTGCCGACAGCGCTGGGTTCTTTTCTTCCACTGCGCGCGATGCCCGCTCTACTGCTTCCTCGAGCAATGCAGACAACTTCACCGAGTCGCCACTGCGGCTCTTCAACATTTTCTTGTCAGCACCTAACACGTTGCCAAATGCGACGTGCTGCATTTCTACATTTGCCGGCAACCAACCAGCCTTCTTTGCTGCAGCCTCCACCATTTGTAAGTGCTGAGCTTGCGGTGCACCCACCACGTACCACATCTTTTGTGCACCAATACGTTCCACACGGTCTATAACGCACGCGAGGTCGGTGGTGGCATAGTTGTAGCCACCATCGCCTTTACGAATGATGAGTGGCAACGGTTCGTTATCGCGATTAGTAAACCCATCGAGGTACATCACATCGGCGCCGTCGCTTTGTTCAAGTGCACCAGACACCCGCAAACGCTCTACCACTTGTGGCAACAAATTGTTATATGCACTTTCACCCATGAGGTCGGTGTCTTCCAGCAATACGCCCAGGGTGCGATACACGCGGTTGAAGTACTTTGTGCTCTCGCCCACCAACACGTTCCACATGCGCAAGGTTTCCGTGTCGCCGGCCTGCAACGAAACTACGCGCAAGCGCGCACGTTCTTTAAACACATCGTCGGCTTCAAACTTTTGACGTGCGATTTTGTAGAAAGAGTCGAGATCGCCAACAGAAAATGCTTCTGCTGCTTGATCTTCACCCAGGTCAATGAGATGTTCAATGAGCATTCCAAAAGGAGTGCCCCAGTCACCAATATGGTTTTCACGCACTGTGGTGTAGCCCACGAAGTTCAGCATGCGCACCAGGGCATCGCCAATAACTGTGGATCGCAAATGTCCTACGTGCATTTCCTTTGCAACGTTCGGCGCAGAATAGTCAACAACAACCGTTTCTTTTCCCTCAATGCCGCGCACCCCAAGAGCACTTGAGCTTGTCATTGTTGCAAGTTCGCGTTCAAGAAACGCACGACTAAAAACAACGTTGATAAACCCAGGGCCAGCAACTTCTGTGCTTTCACACATGTCGCTCACATCGCCAAGAATCGCCAGCACCTCAGTTGCTACATCGCGCGGCACTTTGCCTGTTGCCTTCGCAACCGCTAGTGCACCATTCACTTGCGCATCGGCACGGTCACTTGCGCGCACTACAGGGTCGGCGGGTGCGCCAGCAACCGAAGTGAATGCGGGCCGGAAGCGTTCGGCAAGGAGGGAAAGAGGATCAGACATGACCTTGCCATTGTTGCCGACCACGAGCCGAAAACACGGATCTTTATAAAGTCTTGACCAATGCCACTAGCCTGCAGTCGCTGGAACAGAATCATTTTCTGTCCTAGCCCTCGTAGCTCAGGGGATAGAGCGTCGGCCTCCGGAGCCGTAGGCGCAGGTTCGAATCCTGCCGAGGGCACTGCATCCCAAACTGCTTTGTCATACAATCTGTTAACACAAAATAAACAGCGAAAATGCTCGTGCGTTAACATGAATCGCCTAGTTTCGCAAGGAGACATGACCACTAT
>CAMBPP010000086.1 GCA_945869715.1 Bifidobacterium breve | reverse complement strand
CATTGCGCAAAAGTTGGAGTAACCCACCTTGCGCAAATGCCAATGTTACTGTGAGCGCTGTAACGAGCATTGCCATTCCCAGACCGTAGAGAACAACGCTCATCATTCCTGAAACAAAACCATTCGTGGAAATAGAGCCAAAAATAACTGTTGTTAAAAAGCCAATGGTGCAACCGATTGATGCAACCGCGTATGCAATTCCAAACAAAAACATTGAAAATACTGTGCGATCTTTACCACCGGCAATTGCAGGTGTGGAGATTTTTGGTTTCCAACCACGCAACATTGCAAGACCCATTGCTACAAGAGCTACACCAATGACGAGCGATGCGTACTTCGCATTTTGTTCAACCCAATTGGTGAAGAGACGCGAAATGCTTCCCACCAATAGAAATACTGCAATGAAACCGCTCGATGTAGCTGCACCAACAAGAAGCGCTCTGCGCAATGTTGCACGCTGTGAACTTTTTGGCCGCGAACCTTCGAGTCCGAGAAAATACATGAGGTATGTAGGAAGCAATACAAAGCCACACGGGTTCACCGCAGCAAGAACTCCAAGAATGAAGCTGTAGGCAAACCGGCCCTCAAGTGCAATCATGACACACCAAAATATTTCTGCATTGTTGTGGCAAGTTCTTTGGCAGTGATTTCGCCTGCCTGTTGAGAAACGATGACACCACCTGCATCAACAAAGAGTGTCATGGGAAAAGTGCCGACGCCTAACTTTGTGAGGAGCTCACCATTGGGGTCGCGTACATAAATGAAATCGCTCGATTCACTGGCATATTCGTTCACAAAATCTTGCGCAGCAACGGCTGTGTCTTGTGGGTTCACTCCAACAAAAGCGATGTCACCTTGTGTTTTCGCGGCCGCATTGAGCAATGCAGGGAATTCACGCTTGCAGGGCTCGCAGGTAGAAAACCAGAAGTTCACTACCATGGGCTTGCCACGCAGGGTAGAAAAGTCGACGGCCTTGCCAGAGAGATCTTCTAACGAAATCGTTGGAAAGAGTTTTCCCGCGACTGGAACATTGGTTCCAATGGTGGGGTCGGCAATGGTGAGCGAAGGACTGAGGCTCACGGTTCCTTCGTCTGAGGAAGAGTTGTCGGTGCGGTCGCTGAGGAGCCACCCTCCACCAACGCTCACTACGGCTACTGCCGAGATGGTCAGCAGCGAGCGCAGAATGCGTTGGCGGGGGAAGGTCACCTCATCAGGCTACCGATGCCACTAAGTGCCGGGGAATTGGCACTTCGTCAACGGGGCGCATGTGACGAATATGGACGGGTGGCCGTCCGCGTGGTCGCTTCACAGCAACCACGCGGCCGTTCTCGATGAGCTCGCCGCCCCAGACTCCCCAGGGCTCGTTTTGCTCGATTGCTTGGGCGAGACAGCTCGCCTGACTTGAACACTTGGAACAGATGGCTTTGGCGCGCGCAATATCAACATGCTCCTCGGAGAAGAAGAGATAGGTCAGGGTCCCATTTCCATCGGCGCATCGTTTTGCAGACAGAATCATCGGGGTATCGATGTTGATGTCAAGGGTGTTGATGGCAAGCATGTTGTCTACTTTCTGTTCGGTGTTCAGGTATTCGGTCGGTATTCGGTTGGTGGAAAAAGAATCGGAAAAACAAAAAAGGCCGCCGGGTGTGTTACCCAGCGGCCTCGACTTACACGTTTTTCGTTTTACGTGCTGCTCCTGTCGAGGCGCTGGCTGAATCGCTTATTCGCGAATTTCACCGCAAACGCTGGATTGCTGGCATGCCAATAACCCGCCGCTGCGCTGGTATGCGCGGATGCGGTGGAGGAGGCTGCGAAGCAGGCGAGGGCGTTTGTGGTCTTTAACATTCGGCTTTAAGGAAACCACCAATTTCGACTTGAGTCAAGCGATTTAACGAAAGAGGGATGAAACCCTTTATCCATTAGGGTTTTCCTGTGGAAGCCGCCCCCCTTGAATTCCTTGCAGTTCCCCCGCAAGGGCGAATCTTTACCGCGGCACGCAGGGTGCGCTTGGGTGATGTCACTCCCCGCGGCCGGCTGCGCCTCGATGCCACGGTGCGGTACTTGCAAGACGTTTCACATGACGACACCGAAGACGCTAACTATGCCGACAAAGACGGATGGGTAGTGCGTCGCACTGCATTACGTATTACCAAGTTTCCTGTTTTTCAAGAGCGACTCACATTGCAAACATGGTGTGGAGGCCTCGGCTCACATTGGGCGGAACGTTCCACACGCATTGAAGGTGAAAAAGGTTCTCTCATCGAAGCATCTGCGGTGTGGGTGCATGTTGATTTGCAAACCATGCGCCCTGCAACACTTGCTGAAGATTTTTTGGTGACAGCACGTGAAGCAGCGATGGAAAGAAAAGCAAGTGCACGTTTAATGTTGCGCATCAAACCAGAAGACTCTGAACAACGTGATGCTTGGCCCGTTCGCTTCTCCGACATGGATGCACTTGGGCACATGAACAACGCTGCATATTGGGAAGCAATTGAAGAGTGGTTAAGTGGCCACCGAGATTTTCGTGAACCATTTGCGGTGGTACTTGAGCACCTCACACCTATTGAGCCAGGCCACGATGTTTTTACAGTGACCCGCGAAGAAAAAAATCTCACCGCAATTTGGCATGAGATGAACGGCGTTATTGCCGCAGTTGCACAACTACAAAAACTCTAAAAAGTTTTAGACCCGAACGTATTCGAGGAACCCATCTTTTTCACGCACACTGAATTCGCCAGCAATGCGCAGGTGTTCTAGGTGAGCAAAGGTTTCACTGTCGGCCATGGGGCCTTGTGCGCGTGCAGAAAAGAGATGACTAGCAATTTCCATGACGGTGGCTGGGCGATCGAACTCGTCGCCAATGGAACGCAATTTTTCCAGGCGTTCAATGTGGTGATCTTTAATGTCTTGAACGCGCTCAACAACATTGGCGAACGGGTTGCCGTGTGCGGGAAGTGCAAGTGTCATTTGTGAACCAAGTTCGCCCACTTTGTCGAGCGAACTAAAGAACTCGGCCAACGGGTCGACCGCGTTGGTCATGCCAGAAATATGTGGTGTAATGCTTGGCAATACGTGATCGCCACTAATGAGAACACCACTATCGGGGTCGAATAGGCAGAGGTGATCTTCAGTATGACCAGGCGTATGTACCGCAAGCCATTCGCGTTTTGCCAAGGTAATGCGGTCACCTTCATCAACACGGCGGTTGGGGTGCGGAACGCCAAAGAGCCTTGGGAATTTTGCGTGCATGCGCAGCTGAGTGTGGCGACGCCACGGAATGTCGTAGCCCTCACCACCCCATGGTGTTTTCCCGTTCGGGCGCACAGCACGAATGTCGGGAACATCTTCCACATCAACATCGGGAGGTTCTTTGGGGTCCCACCACAAGCGGAAACGGCGGTGCGCAATAATTTCTGCGCCAAAATCTTTACGTAACCGACCAGCGCCACCGTAGTGGTCGGGATGACTATGTGTGACGAGCACAGAGTGCACGCGTCGCAAAGGAATGCCCAGATCTTTTAAGCGGCTCTCTAATGCATGAAACGATTCACGGCCCGGCAAACCTGGGTCGACGACCGCAACTCCGCGCTCATCTTCAAGCACGTACATGTTGACGTGACCAAGACCAGGAAGGTCGATAGGAAGTTGTGTGCGAAAAATGCCAGGAACAATTTCCACGATGTCGGTACTGGCCGGCATTTGTTCTTGCCGCATGGGGCGAGGGGCCGCTGCGGAAGAAGATGCAGGAATAGAGGTCACTTGACTAATCTACTTGCGCGTGCAGTATTACTTGAAGGCGTGCGCGCGATAGTACGCAAGTTCACGCACACTTTCGCGAATATCGTCGAGTGCGCGGTGGTTTCCTTCTTTGCTGGGCCGACCCGCAGTGAGTTCGGGGTACCAGCGCTTGGTGAGTTCTTTCACACTCGACACGTCGATGCTGCGGTAGTGCAAGTAGTTCTCAATATCGGGAAGATATGCCGCAAGAAAACGGCGGTCGGTGCCGATGCTGTTTCCACATAGTGGAACAGTTTTCGGGGCACCCACATGACTCTTAATGAAGTCGAGGGTGATGCGGCCAGCTTCTTCAAGGCTCAGAGTTGATGAGCGAATTTCATTGAGCAAACCCGACTTGGTGTGCATGTTCACAACGAAAGGGTCCATCGCGGCAAGGAGGTGCTCGGGTTGGTGAACAACGAGGTCGGGGCCCTCAGCGATGATGTTTAATTCATCGTCGGTAATGAGGGTGGCAATTTCCACAATCACTTCTTTTGCAGGGTCGAGCCCTGTCATTTCAAGATCCATCCACACCATCACGTCATGCAATCTAGAGTCAAGGTGTGCTGAACGTCGCCATCCAACAACTCGACCCCGAACTTCCCCTGCCTGCACTGGCCCATAAAGGCGATGCCGGAACCGATCTCCATGCCCGGATCTCCATTGAGGTGCCCCCAGGAGGCGGCAGGGTGCTTGTGCCAACCGGTATTGCCATTGCGATACCTGAGGGGTACGCAGGCTTTGTGCTGCCGCGCAGTGGCTTGGCATTGAAGCACGGCATTTCTGTGGTGAATGCACCGGGTCTTATCGATGCGGGCTATCGCGGAGAACTGCAGGTCATTATTTTAAATACCGACCCAACAACTGCGTATCGCATTGAACGCGGTGACCGCATTGCACAGCTTGTTGTGCAACGGATTGAAGAAGTGCAGTGGACCGTTGTGGAAAGTCTTGAGGGCTTCGACCGTGGTGGTGGCTTTGGCCACTCGGGTCGTTAGCGCAAAAATTTCTTACAAAACTTCGCGTGCTTGTACGGCGATTGGTAAGTACCAACCACGCATCATCCAACGCTCAGCAAGTTGCTTGCCTTTGTCGTCACCCATATCGAAGCCACCCACTGTTGATGCAGGTGCAACCATGGCCCACAAACACTGCAGTTGAAACTCAGACCAAAAGGTGTCCCATGAATAGTGAGTGACGCCTAGTGCAACAAGTTCGTTGTGGTACAGCTCTAAGAGGCGCATCCCTTCTTTGTCCCATACTTCAGGGTCCATGGAGGAACTCAGAAGATATTGCACGTCTTGTGCGGGTGTGCCTTTCACCAACATTTGGAAGTCGATGAACATAATGTCGCTTGCGTCGGCGTTGAAGAAAACATTTTCTAAGCGCACATCGCCATGACACAATGTGCGCGCTGCAGCACTTGAACGGGCCATTATTTCTTCAAATTTGTCAGCTACATCGCGGCCAAGTGCAACTGCTTCTTCGCCGAGTCGCGGAATCCAGTCGGCTTCAATAACGGGCATTGCACCGCGCATAATGCCTGGCACAACGGCTAATTGAATAGGGCTGTCGTTAGTAGGAAGCCAATCGAATGTGTCGAGGTCGGGGTGTTCCCACCAGGCAGCATGCCACTTAGCAATTTCTTTCAGCGTGCGCTCAAGTTGAGGAACTGTTGCACCGTTCAATTGATCGCCCACAGTGAGGTGAGCAACTTCATCGATGATGAGAACGAATTCGCCCGCCGCAATATCCATATCAGCGTAAAGACAACGCACAGAAGGAACAGGTGTGCGCGCAGCAAGCTCGTTGAAGAAATACGTTTCACGAACGTAGATGCCGAGTGCAAGTGCGACATTTTTATTTTCTGGAGCAGCAGTAGGAATTTTCAACACCATGCGCGTTGGCGCTGTGGTTGTTGTTTCTGTGTAATCAACTACCAGTCGTGCAAGCACACCGAAAACGCCAGTGCCGCCGCCAAGTGATTCATGACGCAACGATGCAACTTCAACATCGGTTGGAATAACGCCGCTCGACTGCAGTGCTTTTGTCAGCCAAGTGGCTGTGACTTCGTTAGGCGTTGCTGGTCGAGTGAGTGGCTTCGGTGGTAACTGCGCGTTCATTTTTTCCCCCTGGAGTTTCCTTACGAAGGTACAACCACAGAACAGGAATTAAGTAACCGAAATATGCAATAACGCGCAGGCGCTCGGGGGCTGGAGACCATCCGAAGAGAGCCTTCAAGAAGTCGTGTACCCAACCAGAACCAAATGGCCCAGAGGCGATG
>CAMBPP010000085.1 GCA_945869715.1 Bifidobacterium breve | reverse complement strand
TCTCTCAGATCTCAAGCGCCTCATCAACATGGGCTAACTTCACAGGTATGGCTGGGGAATCGACAACGCGTAAAAACCGCGCTACTCCAGATGAGGCCCGTGAACGGCTCATCAACGCCACCATTGAACTCTTGAAAACTGAGCCCATTCCCAAGGTCACCACTCGTCGTATTGCGGAGGTGTCGGGGCTCAGTCTCATGGCCATCGCCCGCAACTTCGGCGACCAAGAGGGTCTCTTTTCAGCGGCCTTCAAAGAGCTGGTAAGGCGCCACGTTAATGAGATGGAGCTGCACCCCAATGCCGCGGAACTGTTTGAGCCCAACCTTGTGATGCGCACAAAACTTTTGGCGTGGTTGCTTCTGAACTCCGCAGACCCCAAGTACTTTCTACCTGATGAATCAACGCCTCTCATGCAACGCTTGGAAGAACGACAATCATTGGTAACTACAGCTTCACCTCGTGCACAAAAAGCTCTGAACGAGTTCATTGCAGTTGCCGGAGAAGGTTTCATCATCTTCAACGAAACACACCGCTTTGACGACAATGCGTTATCGGATGTCGTACAACTGGTATCCACTATCCGCACCATGCTGCCCGACATTGAAAAACACTTAGGTTGGTCTTAGTACTCTTTGGTTATTGATTTTGTTACCATTATGGGACAGCTCCCAGCAAAGGTGACCCAGCAAAGCACCTACCTTCTTTACGGTGCAGTAAGCCTTTGCGAAATCACTGCTAAAACTTTGTCGAGCACAGTATTCAGTACTTCAACTTCATCTGCAGAGAAGCTACTCACCAGCTGCGTTGCGTGTTGTGAAATGCGTTCAATTGCTTGGTCGGCAATTTTTCTACCTTGAGGGGTGAGCCGCACGAGTGAACTGCGTCGGTCATTTGGATCGTTCTGTCGAATGATGTGACCCATTTTTTCAAGCTGTGTCAGACGGTGAGTAAGGCCACTCGGCGACACCATTGCTGCAGATGCAATTTCAGTGGGCGTCAGCACTCCGTTTTTCCCATTGCGTCGCAAGGTGGCAAGCACATCAAATTCGCCGAGGTTGATGCCAAGGTCAGCTATCTCCTCGGTTGCCAAACCCATAGTTGCTGTGGCAATGATGTCGAATTTCAGGCCAATGCCCATTGCTTCAAAATTCAGGTCTGGGCGCTCTTTGGCCCATGTTTCTATGGTTTCGCTGATGAGTTGCTGGTGATCCACACCGCCACTGTAGCCATTTACTTTGACATCAAACAATTTGAAGACGTACTATTCGCCATGGCATTCATTTTGGGCAACATCAATAACCGAGCAGTACTTATTCATGGCGACAACTACTTCGATATCGAGAGCGCAAGCAATGGCGCAATCTCAAGTAATCCAATGGATGCCATTGCAAAATATTCAGAGTTGCACGCATTGTCGGCACAACTCCATGCAGTAACTCCAACCGGCAAGGTCGCCGAGGTCACACTTGGCCCACCCATAACTCAGCCAAAAAATTGTTTTGCAGTAGGTCTCAACTACAAGAGTCATGCTGCAGAATCTGCAATGGAGCTGCCAACGAACCCATTGGTGTTCACCAAATTCCCTTCGTGTCTTGTTGGCCCTACTGCAGACGTTGAATTACGTTCTGATGCTGTCGACTACGAAGTAGAGCTTGTCGTTGTTATTGGAACTGCTGGCAAAGACATTGATGCATCAGATGCTTGGAAGCACGTTGCCGGAGTCACCATTGGTCAAGACATCTCTGACCGCATGGTGCAGTTTGCTGCGCAACCACCGCACTTCGATTTAGGCAAATCGTTCGACTCCTTTGGCCCCATTGGACCATTCGTGTACTCCACCGATCATTTTGCACACCTTGATGACTTCACACTGGAAACGCGCATTAACGATGAAGTACGTCAAAGCGACACCACAAAGAATCTCATTTTCGATGTGCCATTCCTCATTCAATATCTCTCACACATCACCACACTTTCCCCAGGCGACATCATTTTCACGGGTACACCCGATGGTGTTGGAGCTGCTCAAGGAAAGTTTCTCCGCGATGGCGATGTCATCACCACCACTATTAACGGAATCGGCACTATGCGAAATGTTTGTCGCCGCGTCAGCAACTTCACGAAGGGAAACTAGTTATGGCACTGAACGGTCTGCTTGATATTGAATTGGCGGTCAAGAACCCGCAAGAGCTGAAAGATTTCTGGCTGAAGAACGGTCTTCTTGCCGATGCTTCAGGTGCTCTCGGTACTACCGACAGAAAAAAACAAATCAGCATTGTTGAAGACACGTATCGACACCTGTCTGCAATGCATCTCAGTTGTGAAAACGAAAGCGACTTGGCTCTCATTTCCCGCAACCTCACCGACATGGGCGTGACGTCAGTAGTTCAAGGAACGACCCTCACCTGTACAGACCCTATTTTCGGGCATCAGATTCTGATTGAAGTGGGCAAACCCACTCCACTCACCTCTCCCCCCGTTCGCACTCTTAATGGGCCAGGCAATCCACTACGTGTTGGTGAACGAGCCGATGTATTGGGTGAATCCTCACCCCGGCCACCACGTCGTTTAGGGCACGTGGTGCTCGGAACTCCACACTTTGAAAAAGCCACCGATTTCTACGTGAATGGTTTGGGCTTCAAGGTGTCTGACCAAGTGCTCAATGGCTTTGCCACCTTCATGCGCGTTGAGACCGACCATCACAATCTTTTTATTCATCCTGGTTTCACTAGTCATATCAATCACTACGCATTAGAGGTTGACGACGTCGACGCCATTGGCAAAGCCGGAATGGCAGTGCTTGCCGACCGACCCGATGCAAATGTGGTGGGCATTGGTCGTCACAACTTGGGTGCAAACTTGTTTTGGTATCTCACCGACCCTTCCGGAAATATGTTTGAGTTCTTCTCTGACATGGACCAAATCACTGATGATGAAGACTGGGAGCGCAACCTTTGCAAGCGTGACTGGGAAGGCGCCGATGGCCCTGCAGGGTTCTCTGTATGGGGGCCAAAAGAGCCTGAGAGTTTTATTAACCAACCCGACTTGCTTGAAATTGCGGCTGCCCGCGAAGCTCGCGGACTCATTTAGGAGTTGTTATGGACCTAGGAATTCGTAATCGCCACGCCATTCTTCTCGCATCGAGCCGTGGTCTCGGCAAAGCATGCGCAGAAAGCCTCGCACGCGAAGGTGTCAACGTTGTCATTAATGGCCGTACTGAAAAAGATGTGCACGATACGGCAAGTGAACTTGCTGCGAAGTACGGCATTTCTGCGAGTGCTGTTGTAGGTGACTCATCAACTGAGAAAACACAATTACTACTGCTTGAAGCTTGCCCCCAACCCGACATCATTTTATTAAATGGCGAAGGACCTGTACCGAAGTTTTTCCAAGATATAGCAGAGAAAGACTTTTCCGAATCACTTCAGAAGACACTTATTGGGCCGCTGATGTTCGTGCAGCGTGTTACCCCTGGCATGTGTGAACGACGTTTCGGACGCATCGTTGCTATTAGCTCTGCAATGGTGAAGTCCCCACACTCGGCAATGTCACTTTCACACGGGCCGCGACTTGGTCTCACCGGCGTCTTAAAAGGTCTTTCCAAAGATCTTGCACAATTCAATGTCACCGTTAATCAATTGCTCCCTGAACGCTTCGACACATATCGACAAGAACAAATGGCGCAAGTCATGATGCAAGTGCGCGGTATGACTTACGAAGAAGCACGTGCAGACCAAGTGAAATCTATTAAAGCCGGCCGCCTAGGTCGTCCTGAAGAGTTAGGTGATGCCTTTGCTTTCTTGTGCTCTGCGCAAGCGGGTTACTTGAGCGGGCAAAACATTCAACTCGATGGCGGCAGCTATGAAGGTGTTTTCTAAAGGCCCATTCATGAAAACAGACATTCTTATTGTTGGCGCTGGTCCTGTTGGGCTCACTGGCGCTCTTCTTGCACACGAGCTTGGGCTCACAGTACGCATCATCGACCGCCGACCTTCCACTCAGCGCGCTCCCGCTGCTCACGTTATTAATGCCCGCACCTTTGAAATTTGGCGACAAATAGGGCTTGATGTCAATGCCATTCACTCTCACGCACAAACACCTGAAAAAGCAGGGCACGTGCATTGGGTGACTCGCCTTGGTGAAACCATTATTGGAACTCTCCCCTATGAGCAACAAGGTGACGACAATTTAGAAATTACGCCAACCCCGTTGCGGAACCTTTCGCAACATCGCCTTGAGCCACTTCTCACCGCAGAGCTTCAACAACGCGGCATTGCTGTTGAGTACTCCAGTAGTTACGTTTCTCATGAAGCGACTGCTCACGGATTCACTTCAACAATTCAAGTTGGCGACGTGCTCAGCACCATTGAGAGCGCATGGCTCATTGCTTGCGATGGAGCATCGAGCTCTGTTCGACACCACATTGGCATTGCCATGGACGGCCCCGACAACTTGCAAAAGTTCAACATGTTCCACTTCCAAGCCAACCTCAATGCTCTTGTTGGTGCGCACCCCGGAATTTTGTATTGGATCTGTGACCCATATTCAGGTGGCGCACTTATTTCCCACGGTGGAGACAACGAATGGGTTTACATGATGCGCACCGATGAGGCAAACCCTGAAACATTCACCGATGAAGAATGCTTCACTCATATTCGCCGAGCACTTGCCCCAACAGATAGCGACATCACGCTGCTGCGCCAATCAACTTGGACCATGACTTCGCAACTCGCTCAGTCATATCAACAAGAGCATGTATTTCTCGCTGGTGATGCAGCGCATCGTTTTCCGCCCACCGGAGGCATGGGCCTCAACACAGGTATTGGCGACATTCATAACCTGCTGTGGAAAATTGCAGCTGTTCACCAGGGTTCAGCCAGCGAAGAGTTGCTCAACACTTATGAAGCAGAACGGCGACCCATCGCCGAGCGCAATGCTCAAGCAAGCTTAGAAAATGCATTCAAAATGTTCGATGTTTTTATGGCACTTGGCATAGACCCCGACAAAGAGGTTTCAGCAAGAAATCTTGAAACCGCATTGAACTCTGCCGAATCACTCACCTCAATTGAGACCGCAATCAATAACCAAGCGACACACTTCAACATGATTGGTTTACAAATAGGGTATCGCTACATCACCGAACACTCCACCACGCCCCTAGAAGCACTCACCGATGAAATCATCACCACATATCGTTCAAGCGCCGAACCTGGTAATCGACTGCCTCATGGCTGGCTTGTGCGTAACGGCGAAACTATTTCGTCACTTGATCTTGTTTCGCTTCATTCGCACGTCGTGATAGGTGGGGCGCAATATTCGGGCGAACATTGTGATGTTCGCATGGGAACCGATGTTACTGACCCCAACAACTGGTGGGTTTCCACTCTTCAACTATTGCCACACCAGGCAATAGTTGTGCGACCCGATCAGCACATCGAACACATACTTGGGTAATCACTAATCTTGCGGATACTCTCTCTTACGAGATCACTTAACCCATAGGAGATGGATCTATTTCAGGGGGTCAGGACACTCCGAATACGAACCCAAGATTGCATGATTATGCACCATAGGCTCACACTGTGAACGATGCACTGAGAAACACCTACACAGAAGAGTTCGCCGTTGAAGCCAGCGGGCTCACTAAGCACTATGGAGATGTTGTAGCGCTCGACGGTCTCGATCTCTCTGTTCCTACTGGTTCCGTTCTCGGTCTTCTCGGTCCGAATGGCGCGGGCAAGACCACTGCAGTTTCCATTCTCACCACGCTCACCGCGCCCGATTCTGGAACAGCCAGAGTCGCTGGTGTTGATGTTATTAAAGAGCCTCAACACGTGCGGTCACTCATTGGTTTGTCTGGGCAATACGCCGCTGTCGATGAACATCTCACTGCAATAGAGAACCTTGAAATGATCGGATGTCTCTACGGCATGCGTCGCCGGGCAGCGCGAAAGAAAGCAAACGATCTCATTGAACGATTCCGATTAAGCGAGGCCGCCAATCGACCGCTCAAGACATTCTCTGGCGGCATGCGACGACGCATCGACTTGGCTGGTGCGTTGTTAGCCGACCCTCCCGTACTTTTTCTCGATGAGCCAACTACGGGTCTTGACCCGAGAAGTCGCGGCGAACTTTGGGATGTAATACGTGAACGTGTTGAAGCTGGCAC
>CAMBPP010000084.1 GCA_945869715.1 Bifidobacterium breve | reverse complement strand
GCACCACTTGCAAAAGCGCCGGCGAAGCGAAAACGATGTCGGGAACACCTTACATTTGCACCATCACCGCAGCAGGAAAAGTCTGGTATCCCATCTCCAAGCAACAAACCTGGATCTGCGTGAAACTCGGCGCAACACGTTTCGTGCTCGAAGGCGTTTTAGCCGTATGCGGCAAGGTAAAAAACATTCGTCGCTGGTACACCACCCTGCCTGTGGCTCTCACCATCAAGGGTAAAGTTCTTCCTTCTTCTGACCCTGCAGCATTAGAACTTGCAGGAGAATCATATGGAATCGTGAAAAAAGCAACGGTTGCCGACCCACAAAATACCGTTGTAGTTACTCCATAAGTTTGCGACTAGCCTGAGAAACCAGTAGGTCCATGGGGGATCTTGCTGGTAGCCAAGGGGGCCGTCATGGCTGTTATTGACAATGTTTCCGCACAGGGAGTTCCACCGCACCTTCGTGGCAACGGAGCACCGGTTCAAGAAGAACTCACGATCACCGACCTCAAAGTCACTGGCACTATTCCTGCACATCTTGATGGTCGTTATTTGCGCAATGGCGCAAACCCCATTACCGGAATGAGCGATCATCCATTTCTTGGTGACGGCATGATTCATGGAGTGCGTTTGCGTGAAGGAAAAGCACAGTGGTACCGCAACCGTTACGTGCAAACCCCGTACATCACCGACCCGTCACGCAACATTCTCGACATGGATACTGGTCTTGGCGACATGGCGATGTCGAAAGCCAACACGCACATCTTTGGTCACGCCGGGAAATTTCTTGCTCTCGAAGAAGGACACTTTCCTTACGAACTCGATGGCGACTTGAACACCGTTGGGCCAACGAACTACAACGGCAAACTCACCGGCTCCTTTACTGCTCACCCCAAGGTCTGCCCACTCACTGGCGAAATGCTTGCTTTTGGGTACTACTTTCTCGAGCCATACCTCACCTACTTGCGTGTTTCGCCAACTGGTGAAATGGTGCAAAACACCGTCATCACTGTGGGCGGGCCCACCATGATGCACGACTTCAACGTCACCGAGAACTACGTCATTTTCATGGACCTTCCCGCAGTATTCGACCTTGAAATGGCAATGCGCGGCGAGCTTCCAATTCACTGGGACGACAACTACCCCGCACGTCTTGGTGTGATGCCACGCAATGGTGCCGATGCCGATGTGAAATGGTTCGACATCAACCCTTGCTACGTCTTTCACCCCATGAACTCATATGAAGAAGGCGACAACATCGTCATCGACGTTGCACGCTTCTCACACATTTGGCGCGACAGTGCCATGGATTTCCCACCACCAGTTCTCTGGCGTTGGGTCATCAACACCAAAACCGGCAAAGTATCTGAAGAGCAAGTGGACGATCGCCCTGGCGAGTTCCCACGCGTTGCCGATTCCGTGATTGGTCGCAAGCATCGCTTCGGTTATGAAATGTCTGCACCAGAACTTGGTGGCTCTGATTCGCCCCTTGAAGATCCGGGCGCAATTATCAAATACGACCGCTTCACTGGCGCTCGCACATCAATTGAACTTGGCAAAGGTCGCTCACCTGGTGAAGCAGTATTCGTACCAGCAGAGAACCCTTCGTCAGAAGACGACGGCTATCTCATGACCTACGTATTCGACAAAGCAAAGAACACTTCCGACTTTGTTATTTTCGATGCGAAGACCATGAGCCAAGAGCCAGTTGCCAGCGTGCATTTGCCACGCGTGCCATTTGGTTTCCATGGCAACTGGATCGACGCAAGCACCGCCAACTAAACGCTACGCGAAACCAAACACATGACCCGCCGACAAATCATCGGCAGCACTAAATGCACGTCGTACAAGTGAGTCCATCAGTGCTGCGCCGCGTTCATTTGCAGGGTCAAAAGTGAGGATGCTGGCACCAAATGATGTGCAATAAAAAAGCACGCCCTCAGTGAGGCCGCGCACAATTTTGTCGACATTTGCCCACTCACTTGGTACGCCTCCCTCTACTAGACCATCTACATAACGTTGTATTAATTCGTCTTGCATCTCTCGACGCATGTCGGTGGGCAAATTTGTGCCAATGAAGTACACCAAATCTGTTGTGCTCGGCGCGCGCATCGCCATTTGCCAATCAATGAGACCAAATGTTCCATCGGCACCAAAGAACATATTGTCGAGTCGATAATCACCGTGACACAAAGTGACAGGCCACGCTGAATACGACCCAATCCACTGTGTAATACGCGGTGCGAATTCTTCACACCACCGTAAAACACGAGGTGGCAATGTACTTTCATAACGCTCTAAAAATATTGGCCAACCAATAGCAAACATCTCGCCAACCGTTGCTGTCATTGGGTCAGAGATATCGGGCATCCATGTGAGTTCATGAACTTCTGGTGTATTGAACCAGGAACTGTGTAGACGCGCTGCAGCATCTACAGCATCGCGTGCTTGTTGTGCAGTGGGGCCAAGTACTTGGTCACCAGACTGTGCTGGCGACATATCTTCCAAAATTAAGACATATGGGTTCGCACTTGAAGAAAAACACTGCGGAATACGCATTGCAGTAATACGAGAAGCAACTTCTGTGTAAAAACGATGCTCACGTTCCCACACGCCCATCATTTCCCCCATCATGAGCCCACCCGGGTCTGTGGTCGGCAACTTCACAATGAGCGTTTCAGGTAAATGTGCGGCCGAAATATGAACACGTGACAGTTGCCCTAAAAACCCGACACCTGCACCCACAGGTTCACTGCGTAGAAGTGTGACATCGCTCCCTAAAACAGCACTGAGCCACTCGCTTGAGACATCGCTCATTGAAATTGGTGTTGTCATATTTTGCCCCCCGACTCAATATGTGTAAAAAAGTGTGAGAACCCCTTACGTCGGCAAGAATACTCCAGTGAGCAGCATCGTCGTTTCAGAGTTGGCCTATGCCCCACCCGGGGCCGATCAGTTATTTTTCGATGTCAGCTTTGGAGTTGCACCTGGTGAGCATGCAGCCATCGTGGGCGCTAATGGCGTAGGGAAAAGCACCGTATTGCGCATCTTGTCGCAGGTGATTGAAGCAGATGATGGCGAGTACACGGTGAATGGCACCATGCTCACCATGACCCAAGAAGTGGGCATGTCGAACCCCAACGACACCTTGCGAGAGATGCTTGTGGAAGTTGCTCCAAAACATTTGCGCACTGCGGGCCGCGCACTCATTGCAGCAGAAAAAGCACTAGCCGACGGCACTGACGACGGCATGGGTTATGCCACAGCGCTGGGCGACTGGGGCGACCTGGGCGGATACGAATTGGAATCTGACTGGCAAGCAGCAGCGCAGCGCAGTGTGAAAACCCCTGTTGACGATTTCTCGCGGCGCTTGGTATCGGAACTTTCCGGCGGCGAGCGTAAGCGATTGGTGCTCGATCTACTTCTTACTTCTGGTGCCGATGTGCTGCTGCTTGACGAGCCCGACAACTACCTCGATATTCCTACACGCGGCTGGCTTGAAGAGGAAATTAAAAAATGTCGCTCCACCATTCTCATGGTGAGCCACGACCGCACACTTTTAGAACGTGTTGCCACCAAAATTATTGTTATCGAAGGGTCCGGATGTTGGAGCCATGGCGGTTCGTATGTCACATTCCCCGATGCACGCGCCAAGCGACAAGAACTACTTGGCGACGACCTCAAGCGCTGGAACGATGAAGAGCGTCGACTCTTTCATCACATGAAAATAATGAAACAGCGCGCCGCGCAAAACTTTAAGAATGCGACAAAGGCAAACGGGGCCGAAACACGCTGGGAAAAATTTGTTGCTGCTGGCCCACCGCCGCCTCCCGTTCCCGACCAACACATTCACGTTCGTTTTCGTGGTGCCGACTCTGCCCGACGTGTGGTGAAGTTTGAAGAAGTGTCTATTGGCAGCCTCTTTTTTCCTTTTTCCGAAGAAGTGCACTTTGGCGAGCGCGTTGGCCTCATCGGCCCGAACGGAACAGGGAAAACCCATTTGCTCAATGCATTATTCGGTAAAAAAGAAGACTTGAGCGGAACAATTACTTTTGGCCCGCGCACTTCAGTGGGAATGTTCACTCAAATTAACGACCGCCCAGAGTTTCGAGGCCGCACATGTATCGACATTGTTCGCGACAAACTCGTTGAAGAAGAAAAGTCAATGCGTGCACTTGCGCGCTACGGCCTGCGCAACAATGCTCGCCAAGAATTTCAAACATTGTCTGGTGGGCAAAAAGCACGTTTAGAAATTTTGTCGCTCGAACTTGCGGGTCACAATGTGTTGTTGCTTGATGAACCTACCGACAACCTTGACATCGAGTCGTCTGAAGCACTCGAGCGTGCACTAGACGGGTTTGAAGGCACAGTTATAGCCGTGAGCCACGACCGTACTTTTCTTGCACAGTTTGACCGCTTCATCATGATTACCGACGACGGCGAAGTGTATGCATTGCCCGATTACGAGGTTGCAATGACTGGCTTAGCCGCACCCGAGCAACTTGCTCAGGTGCGATTAGCAAAACCTCTTACTGCGTAAAAACTACGACCAGATACCACCGCTGCGGGTAAACACAGCAGCTTTACCTGCACCTTGGTTTGGCCCACCAGCAGCGAGCGTGTTGCCGTCGGTCGAGAGTGAAACCGACCAACCGAAGTTGCCGCTTGCCGCTCCGTTGTCGAGCGTGATGACTTGTTGTTCTTTCCAAGCAGACCCGGTGCGGGCAAAGACCGATACAGAACCCTGGTCAGCATTCGCTTGGATATCGGCGCTAATGGCTCCTACAGCAAGCGTGCTGCCATCGGCAGATAATGCCACGGCATAACCAAAGAGATCGCCAGCAGTTCCACTGGAAATATTCAATGTTTTCTGCAACGCCCACGCACCGCCACTACGCGCAAACACCGACACTGCACCTTCGTCTTTATTTCCATTCACATCGGCGTATACCGCTCCAATAGCAAGCGTGTTGCCGTCGGACGACAATGCCACTGAATAGCCAAACCAATCTTCTGCGTTGCCATTGTCACCAACAAGAACTTTTTCTTCGGCCCAAGTTTTGCCTGAACGGCCATACACCGTGACCGAGCCCTGATCTTTATTGCCACTTACATCGGCATACAGTGCGCCGACTGCAAGAGTCTTTCCGTCCGCCGATAATGCCACTGCTCCGCCGAAAGCATCGCCGTCTGCAGCATCAGTGGGAGAAATAACATTTTGGCTACTAGCAACAGCTGCAGCAGTTGTTGTTGTCTCACCAGCAATGGTGGTGTCAACGCTTCCAGGTTCAGAACTCTGTGTTGGATCGGTCGACTCAGTTGAACCTTCACCCACCGTGGTGCTTGAGCCCGCCTGCCAGTCGAACAACGTGGTGCTTGGGGCATTTCCATTTTCGTCGAGCGTGGTAGTGACTTCGGCGTTGCGGGTACGACCATCGCCTCCGCCGCAAGCGGTGAGTACTGCACCAAGCGCAAGAGTTGCGCAAGCGGCAACAATCAATGTGTTTTTTCGATGCTGAATCATGGTAATCCCCTATCAATAAATCTAAGTTCAGACTAGAGCCTTCTGGCCCCTCGTGCTAGTCACCCCCCGCTCTTGGTCTGTAGCCCTTAGCCTGAGCCAGTGATTTTGATTGATGCCCAGGGTTTAAAAGCCTCGCGGCCGAACCGCCCCCTCTTTGCCGATGTTTCACTTACCTTGAACGACGGCGACCGCATTGGCGTGGTGGGGCTCAACGGCTGTGGCAAGAGCACCTTGTTGCGCATTATTAGCGGCGAGCTTGAACCTGATGCCGGCGTGGTGCGCACTGGTCGTGGCGCACGCATTGGCGTTCTTCCTCAGTTGCCCGTTTTGCCTAAAGGTTCCGTGCGCGATGCGGTTGGCGAAGGTTGGAAAGGTGAAGCGGCATTGCATCGTCTCGGAATGTCGGAACTTCTCGACTCGCCCACCGACGAACTGTCTGGCGGGCAACAAACACGTGTTGCACTTGCCCAACTTCTCGTTGCTGAATGGGATGCACTCATTTTAGATGAGCCCACCAACCATCTCGACCTCGATGCCATTGCATACTTAGAAGAGTGGCTCGCCAACTTTTCTGGCGGTCTTATTTTGGTAACGCACGACCGTCACGTGCTCGACCATGTCACCACAAAAGTTTTAGAAATCGATCGTGG
>CAMBPP010000083.1 GCA_945869715.1 Bifidobacterium breve | reverse complement strand
ATTTTTAATGGCTATGTTCCAGACCAAATTGATATGTCGATACGGCTCAAAAACAAACCGGGTGGACTCGCTATGAGTTTGCGCACAATGGGCACCGGCACACAAGAAGATTTTTGGACAAGACTCTCTGAGCTCACAATGCCCGTATTGCTTCTCACAGGTGAAGACGATCTCAAATTCTCTCAAATCGCCGACGAGATGAAAGCCCTCATTGGACCAGCAGCACAGCATGCACCGATTCCACATTGTGGTCACTCAGTTCCATTTCAAAAACCAAAGGAATTCTGCTCAGTTACTTCGCAATTTATTTTGTCGCACTAGCGGTGAGCGATGAGCAGACCGAGTGAGAAAAGCACACCAAAAATGAGTTGAGCACGACCTGCTGCACCGAGAACCGCAATGAGGTCGCGACCGCTCGCTCCGCCGCGTACTGCACGCACTGCACCACGTGCACTTGCAATACCGAGAAGACCCAAAATGGCTGCAGGCTTTTGAATAGCTACCGCCACAACAAACGCTGCCGACAGTACATACAGAAATACAAAAAACTGTCGTGTTCGCGCGTCGCCTAGTCGCACTGCCAAAGTATTCTTGCCCACTGTGCTGTCGGTCGGTATGTCGCGCAAGTTATTGACAACAAGTAATGCACAAGCGAAACAGCCCACTGGAACGCACGAGATCCACATTGCGCTGGTGAGTTCTTCGGCGACCACATACGCGCTACCTAATGTTGCAACAACGCCGAAGAAGACGAAAACGAATATTTCTCCTAGACCCAAGTACCCATAAGGTCGGGGGCCTCCCGTGTATGTCCAACCCGCAGCAATTGCACACACCCCTACAAGGAGCAGCCACGGTGATGTTGCCAAGGAGAGAATGAGACCACACACAGCTGCGCATCCAAACGACAAGAAGGCTGCTTTCTTCACTGACTTCGGGGCCACTAGGCCAGAGCCCACCAGACGCACAGGACCTACACGAACGGCATCGGTTCCCTTCACCCCATCGCTGTAATCATTGGCGTAATTCACTCCCACTTGCAACGAGAGGCTGACAACGAGTGCGAGAGCGATGCGCCACCACATCGGGTGCGCTGTCCCGACCGATAGAGCCGCTCCCACCAAGACCGGCACCACCGCTGCTGGCAAAGTTCTGGGCCGAGCCCCCATCACCCAAAGTTTGATAGCGGAAATTTCGTTTGCAGGTGATTGCGAATCTGTCACCTCATTAGTGTCTCACGAAATAGCGGTCTAACCTTTGCATATGAACAAACTCGTGGGCATCGACATGGCTCTGTCTAGCGAGTTTGTATCTGCACTTCAAAAAATATGGCACGCAGGTGACTGTGCATTCCCTATTGATCAGCGCTTGCCGCACGCTCAAAAGGCCCAGCTTGTTGAAGATTTCGGAGTTCAAGAACTCGTTACAGTAAATGACCGAACCGTCATTGCACACCACGAATCACACGTGGCCGAGAATGACGCTGTTATTTTCACTACCTCTGGAAGTAGCGGTACGCCAAAAGGAGTCGTACACACGCACGACTCACTACGAACAAATGCCAATATCGTTGCGCAGTACTTCGGCGACACGTCATCAATGCACTGGCTCGCATGTTTACCTCCATCTCATGTTGGAGGGTTCGGAGTCATTTCCAGAGCTCTTCTTTGGGGCTGCAAACTCACGACCATTTCGCAATTCGATGCCGCTGAAGTTGAGGGGCTCGCCCGGAGTGGCGTCACACATACATCGCTTGTGGCGACTGCGCTTGGGCGTATCGATGCTGCACTGTTTGAAAGCATCCTCCTCGGCGGAGCAAAGCCGCCTCCTGCGTTGCCACCAAATGTCACCATTACGTACGGCCTCACAGAAACCATGGGCGGCGTTGTGTACAACCGCACTGCACTTACTGGTATAGAAATTTCCATATCTGCAGATCAAGAAATTTTGGTACGCGGACCCGTGCTCATGAACCGCTACTACCAGCCCAAGCTGGGTCACCCCATCGACAGCGAAGGCTGGCTGCACACTGGTGATCTCGGAAGTATGAGCCCAGACAATCAACTGTCAGTGGCTGGTCGCCGAAGCGAACTCATCATTTCTGGTGGTGAAAATATCTGGCCAGAAGTGGTGGAGGCTGCCCTTGTGAATCACCCTGACGTGAGTGACGTATGCGTTGTGGGTGTAGATGACCAAGAGTGGGGGCAACGAGTTGTTGCCTTCATCGTGCCTACAAATACTTCGATTACACATGCCCTGACCGAGTGGAGAGAGATCGTGGCTGAATCACTGCCTCGATACATGGCTCCACGCCAGGTTGTAATAATCAACAGCATCCCACGAAGCGCACTTGGTAAACCCCAGCGACAAGCGTTAAGAGAAATACTCACTTCATAGACAAAGTGTTCTACGAGTGGGCAACCCCTGCTCCACCGTCGATGACATACGTTTCACCGGTAATCCAACTCGCGGCATCTGACACCAAGAATGCAGCAAGATTGGCAATGTCTTGAGGCTCGCCAAGGCGCCCTAGTGGCGTTCGCTTTGCAAGCGCATCTCCAAAATTATCAACCAACACTGCAGCAAAGTCTGTTTTCACTAACCCAGGAGCAATACCCACCACACGATTCGGACCAATCTCGCTTGCGAGTTGCCGGGTGAAATGTATGAGTGCAGCTTTAGTGAGGTTGTAAATACTCAAACCCGACTCTGTGCGCATTCCGCCAACAGAGGCAATATTTAAAATAACGCCGGGCTTTTCTTTGAGAGCCATTTGATAGGCCATCTGTGTCCAAAACAATGGGCCTTTTAAATTGACCTGAAAGGTTTTATCGAATCGGGCTTCATCGACCCCGAGCGAGTCTCCGTAGTAAGGGTTGGTGGCTGCGTTGTTGATGAGAATATCGATGCCACCGAATTTTTCGATAGTGGCGGCAATGCATTCCCGTCCAGATGGAATATCGCCAGCGTTGGCGGCAAATACTTCAGTAATGCCATCAATTTCTTTTGCGGCTTCACGCAGTGCATCTTCCTTGCGTGACGACAACATCACTTTTGCGCCACTCTCTGCGAGAGTCTTTGCAATTGCCTTGCCGATACCTTTAGATGCCCCAGTAACTAGAGCGACCCTACCTTCAAATGAAATCTCCATTACTTCAAACTAGCCCCGCTTGAAGTGCCGGCTTCGCATCAGGAATCTGAAACGTCGTGAACATGTGCAGAAATTTGGATGGTGCGAATTCTGCGGCCCACCAGCTCTTCCACAGTAAATTTCCAACCCTCAGCCTCAACGCTCTCACCTGGCTCGGGCACATGTTCAACCATGTTGAAGACAAAGCCTGCCAATGTGTCCCAATCGGTATTGGGAAGGTGCGTTGCCAGTAAGTCGTTGACGTCGTCAATAGGCATTTTGCCATCTACTCGATAGTTGCCGTTGGGAAGTCGAACAACCCCAACTTCATCATCGTCAAATTCATCGTTAATTTCGCCAACTAATTCTTCAAGGCAATCTTCAAGTGAAATAATTCCAACAATTGACCCATGTTCATCGGCAACAACAGCAAGGTGATATTTCTCTCGCTGCATCTCGCGCATCAAACGATTCACCGGTTTGGTCTCAGGAACAATGACCACTTTACGAATGAGATCGGTCATGACCGAAGTGCCTAAACCTTCGCGTTCTGCCCGCATGAGATCTTTTGTGTAGGCAATGCCAACAACATCAATATCTTCTTCGCCTTCCTGGATTACCGGGAGTCGACTGTAACCCTCGGAAATAGCAACATCGAGCGCTTCAGTAATGGTCATGTTGTGGTCGACGGTGACCATGTCGGGTCGAGGCACCATCACTTCGCGCACTACCGTGTCGCCGAACTCAATAATCGATTCAATCAGTTCGCGCTCTTCATGCTCAATTACTTCATCTTGCGCAGCGGCTTCCACAATGCCGAGGAACTCTTGTTCACTAACGAATGGCCCCGACTGCAGTCCCTTGCCACGCACAATAACGTTGGTCAACGAAATCAGGCCGCGCGACACAAACTGCAGCGGCCAGAACGACACGATGAAACTTGTAGGCCGAGCGATAATGAGCGCTGCTTTTTCTGGATACAACACTGCATACGTTTTGGGCACGGCCTCGGCAAAAACATAAAACACGACAACATTCAAGAGAACACCTACGGCGACTCCAGCAGCTCCGAATAAACGCCCGGCGACAACACCAGTGAGTGTGGCTTGAACGGTTTGACAAATGTTGACACTCAATAACAATGGATTGACCCAACGAGCCGGGTCAATAACGAGTTTCGAGAGCGACCTCGCTGACTTCACCCCTTGGTCGGCTAACGCTGCTGCCTTTGGTTTCGAAATTCTTGAAAGAGCCATTTCGGCGACACCAAAAAAAATGAGTAGCACAAGCAACAAGAGAATTGCAGCCAGCATCCAATAGTCGGCACTAGCTGGTGCAATGGCAATCATTGCGCATCCTCTGGGTGATCAATACGAAAATTGAGAGGGGCATGTGATTTCCAAAAATACTGTTCCAAAAGCTCTTTCTCGCGGCTCTGCATCCGTGTTCGCTCATCGTCTTCGGCGTGGTCATAGCCCAAAACGTGTAACGAGCCGTGCGTTACCAACAGAGCAATTTCGTCATCGAAGGTTCCCGCGTGAGTCGGGGCCTGCGCTAGAGCAACTTCTGGGCAAATAACAACGTCACCAAGAAGCAACGGAGAATCTTCCATGTTCTCCGAAGCCCTGTCTGGACCACGAGACACGGACCCTGGGCCACTGGCAAACTCGGGCACAAAAGCGTCGATGGGGAAAGCTAAGACGTCGGTCGGACCACTCTTGCCCATGTGGACACTATTCATTTCTGCCATCACATGAGGTTCAACGAACAAAATACTCATCTCGGCTGCGCCACGTACACCTTCAGCTCTTAAGACATCGGTGGCGAGCAGCTGCCATCGAGCAAGGTCTATGGCGACTCCGCTCTGTTCTGAGGCACAAAAAACAGTGAGTTCTCCGTCGCCGCCTACACGCTTTGGTTTTTTAAACCTTCCTAAAAAGTCAACCATTCAGATGTCAGCGCTGTCTTTCTTCATATGCAGACACAATATCGGCAACGATACGATGACGTACGACATCTGATTTAGACAAATGCACGAATTCCAAGCCTTCAATTCCGGTGAGAATCTTTTCTAACCCAACCAGACCACTCTTACCGTTTGGAACATCAATCTGAGTAACATCGCCGGTCACTACGACTTTTGAGTTGAAGCCAATTCTTGTGAGGAACATTTTCATTTGTTCAGGTGTCGTGTTTTGGGCTTCGTCGAGGATGATAAACGAGTTGTTGAGTGTGCGTCCTCGCATAAATGCCAACGGAGCCACCTCAATAGTTTGGCGCTCGATGAGTTTCTGAGCACCCTCATGGTCAACCATGTCATACAACGCGTCGTAAAGCGGTCGCAAATATGGGTCAATTTTTGCCATGAGGTCTCCAGGCAAGAAACCGAGCCGCTCGCCCGCTTCCACTGCAGGGCGCGTAAGAATAATTCTTTGCACCTGCTTTGCCTGCAAGGCCTGAACAGCCATAGCGACTGCTAGCCAACTTTTACCCGTTCCTGCAGGCCCCACACCAAAAGTGATGACGTTTTCACGTATTGCATCGACATATCGTTTTTGACCCGCAGTTTTGGGCTTTACAGCACGGCCACGACCCGCGCGCATCACTTCATCGGTGAGCACGTCACTCGGGCTTTGGTTATTACGCACCATGTCGATTGATCTGTCGATGACCAAGGAGTCGAAGGCTTCGCCTTTTTGTAACAACATGACGAGTTCTTCAAAAAGGCGCCCGGCTTTTGCCGAATCTGCTCCAGCTAAAGACACCACATTGCCACGAACTGAAATTTTTGTTGAAGGGAAGGCGTCTTCAATACGGCGCAAATGCTCATCGCGCATTCCCAGTAGATCGGCCATCATGTGCGAATGAGGAATGACCACATCAACAGTGGAAGAGGTAGTAACCATCTATATGAAACGTAGCGCATTACCTAGGAGGTAAGCATGGTCGATTCTGCATCTGAGCCGATTTCGCGAGAACGAACGAAGTCGATGGCATAGTAACGCTGGGTCGTGATGGGGATGAGATCTGCCTCAGAGACCATCCGCGCCAAACGCACCATTAATTCTGCGGCACCACCGGTGGCTTCTGGCTGGTTGCTCTCGGGGGTATCAAAC
>CAMBPP010000082.1 GCA_945869715.1 Bifidobacterium breve | reverse complement strand
GTCGCCTGTGTAGGCGTGGATTGTGGTCATGAGGCCACCTTCAACACCAAAAGCGTCGTCGAGAACCTTCACTAACGGTACGAAACAGTTTGTGGTGCACGAAGCATTCGAAATGACCTTGTGAACACCTGCTTGGAAATCGTTGTGGTTCACGCCGTACACGATGGTGGCATCGGCTCCATTGGATGGGGCCGAAACAATGACGAGTGGAGCGCCAGCATCGAGGTGCATTGCTGCCTTGTCGCGGTCGGTGAAGATGCCCGTTGATTCAATGACGAGATCTACACCAAGCACCTTCCAAGGCAGCTCTTTCGGGTCGCGTACTTGAAGAACCTTGAGCACCTTGCCATCAACACTGATGCCGTCTTCTAGGGCTGTAATTTTGTTGGGAAGAACACCGAGGACCGAGTCGTACTTCAACAGGTGGGCCATGGTCTTAATGGAGCCCAAGTCGTTTACTGCGACGATTTCAATGTCGGCCTGTGATGCCTGAACAGCGCGGAAGAAGTTTCTACCAATGCGCCCGAACCCGTTGATTCCTACCTTGATGGTCATGTATTTGCCCTTTCGCATTCCGCACCCAAAACGGTGCCTCTAGAACCTTAGTGGCGGGGCATGTCTCGATGGGTAACCCGTGGGTGCATAGATCTTTCCGTGAACCAGTGGGAGAGGTGTTCCACCATCGCCACCGACCTGTGCTGCCCACCGGTACAGCCAATGGCAATGGAGAGGTAGCTTTTCCCCTCTGCCACGTAGGCAGGCAAGAGTAACTCGAGCATGCCTTCTAGGTGAGATAAAAACTGCTCAGCGATGGGGTTTCCCAACACGTAGGTACTCACTGATGCATCGATCCCCGTGAGAGGCCGCAGGGTTTCATCCCAATACGGATTCGGCAAAAATCTGACATCAAAAACCAAGTCGACATCAAGCGGCAGGCCTTGCTTGAAACCGAAAGAAACCAAACCCACCTGTATGGCATCGGTTGAACCTTTGTCGCTGAAAATCTCAACCAATTTGGCTTTTAGCTGGTGCACGGTAAGTGCCGAGGTGTCGATGACCAAATCGGCTACTGCTTTAACTGGTTCCAACAATGCTCGCTCTTTTTCAATGAGTGCCGCAATGCCCACACTTTGCACTGAATCCGGCGATGCATTTTCCTTGTCTAACGGATGCCGACGACGCGAGGCCCCGTAGCGTTTCACTAGCTCGCTTGTTGACGAATCGAGAAATAATACTGTTACCCGATGTCCGTTGGAACGAAGATTACGCAACACGTCGAGCATGTCGCTTTGCTGGCTCACGTTGCCTACTACTAAACACAATTGCGAATGCGGGTCGAGCGGTGAACTTGCTAACTCCACTACTTTCTCTACCAAGGAGGTGGGCAGATTGTCGATGACGAACCAGCCGAGGTCTTCAATATCATCAGCAGCTTGAGAACGCCCTGCCCCCGATAACCCGGCTATTACGAGAACGTCTGTCACATTGTCAGACTAACGAAAGAGGCGCGCCGAATTTGCACAATCGCAAACACAACAGCCGCGGAATAGAAGCTGCAAACGCGTAATCGGCACTTCGAGCGAGGAATCCTGGAGGCGGCGCTGGTTCGAACATCGCCTCGAGGAACAGACCATGTTCTGCCAAGGTGTTCACATACCTGCTTAACGGACGGTGCAAAAACCTCACCCTCACCCCTGGCTCAACTTCTTCAAAGGTGATGGCTTCATCTAGATAAGAACCAATTCGCCAGTACTGCTCTGGGGGGTCAATCATCTGATCATCGATCCAGCCACTATTTGGCGTTTGTAACAAAGGATGGTTGAGAAAAAACGAGAATCGACCACCTGGCCTCAGAATGCGGGCCACCTCTCTAATGGCTTCATCAAGTGCATCAATGTGCTCAAAAACTAAACATGCTAAAACTGCATCGAAACTTCCGTCAGGGAAAGGCAGGGCGTCTGCACCTGAGCGCAAATATTGTTCGCCAACAGATCTTTCAACAGCGACGTCTACTTGACCCTGCGTTGGGTCTACACCCACAACGAATGACTGCACGCCTGAACGGCTTTGCAACACTCGGGCAATTTGGCCTTCGCCGCAGCCCACATCGAGTACGCGCGCGTAGCCATCTAGTTCGCGCAGCGCCATTGGAATGATCTGCTCTACATACTCCGGGTCAACACCACCCGTAAAACCATCAATCCACCATTGCGCATGATCTTCCCATGAATATTGTGCAGGTTGGTTCAACAGTTGCTCATCTCACTCTGTAGGGGTATCGCTGCTGTCTCTGTGAATCTTTTGGAATATTGCCAAGGCAACAGCGTCGGGCAACCACGGTAATGCCTGCAATTGGTCAAGTGGCGTTTCCTTCACTGCTTTCAATGTGCCGAGCTCCTTCATGAGCCGTGTGCGACGCGACTCACCTAAACCGGCAATTCCGTCGAGAACGCTTTCTTTCATTCGCTTGTCACGAAGTTCTCTGTGGAAAGAGTTGGCGAACCGGTGAGCTTCATCTCTAATGCGTTGCAACATATACAGCGCTTCGCTACCGCGCGGAACATTTACAGGATGCAATTGCCCCGGTATGAACACCTCTTCAAATTTCTTTGCCAACGAAGCAACAGGTATCTCGTCTTCAAGACCCAGCTCTTTCACCACTTCAATCGCAACCGATAGTTGCCCCTTCCCGCCGTCAACGAGAAGTAGTTGAGGAGGGTATGCAAAGCGTCCTGGTTTATCACCGGTTGGTTCATCACGCTCAGCAATATAAGCACTCAAGCGGCGGGTCAGAACTTCCCTCATGGCAGCATAGTCGTCGTTGCCATCTACCGTTTTAATTTTGAATCGGCGGTATTCGCGCTTCGCTGGCAACCCGTCTTCCAACACCACCATTGACCCCACATAATCGGTGCCGTGTAAGTGAGCCATGTCGTAGCATTCAATACGTAAAGGGGCTTCTGGTAGACGCAAGAGATCTTGAATTTCGCTTAACGCCTTGCTGCGAGCGTTGTGGTCACTGGCGCGCTTCATGCGTTGACGTGTGAACTCTTCGCGCGCATTCATGGTCACGGTTTCGTGCAGTGATCGCTTGTCTCCACGTTGGGGAATACGAATGTCGACCGCACTACCGCGCATGCCACACAACCATTCGGTGTAGGTGTCCATATCATCTGGCAAGAAAGGAACCAATACCGATTTCGGATAGCCCATTGCAGGCTCGTCTCCGTACAGATTTTCCAAAATTCTGTTAAGAAACTCACCAGGGGTGAGATCTTCAACTTTGTCGACCATGAAACCACGGCGCCCAACCACGCGACCGTGGCGCACGTAGAAGACCTGCACAGATGCTTCTAAGTCATCGTCAAAGAGTCCAATCACGTCGACGCTGTCGTTATTGTCGCCAACAACCTGCTGCTTTTCCGTTGCTCGCTTTACTGCAGCAAGACGATCACGTAAACGTGCAGCCTTTTCAAAATCTAGAGAACTAGAAGCTTCACGCATCGCAACTTCTAGATCTTTGAGGATCCCATCAGCATCTCCGTTCAACACATCTGTGAGACCACGCACAAATACTTGATACTCATCTGACGACACTTCGTTGACGCATGGACCCGAACACTTCTCAATGTGAAACAAGAGACACGGACGACCTAGACGTTCATGTTCCTTGAACTTAGAAGGAGCACACGTGCGCACAGGAAAAGTGCGCAACAGCAAATCGAGCGTTTCACGAATGGCGTATGCATGAGGGTAGGGGCCGAAGTACTTGGTTCCTTTACGCTTTCTTCCTCGCATCACCACCGCTCGTGGCCATTCTTCATCGAGGGTCAACGCTAAAAATGGGTAACTTTTATCGTCACGCAGGCGAATGTTGAAGCGAGGTCGATGCTCTTTGATGAGGTTGAACTCCAGCATCAAGGCTTCTATTTCGTTACGCACCTCAATCCACTCCACCGTTGCTGCTGTGGCAACCATGGCTGCTGTACGCGTATGCAAGATGCGAGGGTCTTGGAAATAGTTCGACAACCGTTGACGCAGGTTTGCTGCTTTTCCAACGTAAATGACTTTGCCGTTTGAGTCACGAAATTGATACGACCCCGGCGTTTCAGGAATGGAGCCGGCAGGTGGTTTAGTAACCACGCATTACTTCTTTCGTACAACTTTCTTCTTCACGGCAGCAACCTTCGCAGGTTTTGGCACATCGCCTTCAAGCCCGAGCAATGGGCGTAGGAAGTGCCCCGTATAACTGCCAGGGGTGTTCGCCACGTCTTCAGGCGTTCCTTCTGCGATCACTAAGCCGCCTCCAGAGCCGCCTTCTGGCCCGAGGTCAATGAGCCAGTCTGCGGTCTTAATGACATCGAGATTATGTTCAATAACCAAAACGGTGTTTCCCTGGTCGACAAGCCGCGACAACACAGTGAGCAACCGCCGTACGTCTTCGAAGTGTAAACCGGTAGTTGGTTCATCGAGAAGGTAAATGGTGTGTCCGGTACTGCGCTTTGCCAGTTCCCCTGCCAATTTCACCCGCTGCGCCTCGCCTCCAGACAATGTTGGCGCCGACTGACCAAGACGCACATAACCGAGACCTACGTCTACCAATGTCTTCATGTGCCGACTAATGACAGGTTGGTTATCAAAAAAATTGACTGCTTCGGAAATGGGCATGTGCAGCACATCGGCAATGCTCTTTCCCTTAAATTGAATTTCAAGAGTGTCGCGGTTGTAACGCGCCCCTTTACACACCTCACAAGGCACATAAACGTCTGGCAAAAAATGCATTTCAATTTTTATAGTGCCGTCGCCGGAGCACGCATCACAGCGCCCACCAGCAACGTTGAAGCTGAATCGCCCAGGTAGATAGCCACGGACCTTTGATTCAGGAGTTGCAGCAAACAATTTGCGGATGTTGTCGAAGACGCCTGTGTATGTGGCGGCATTCGACCTGGGCGTACGTCCAATTGGGGATTGGTCCATATCGATGACCTTGTCGAGATGCTCAATGCCATCGACTGATTTATGTCGCCCAATCGCATCTTTTGATTTGTAGATCTTTTGCATCAATGCAGGCAATAAAATGTCACGTACCAAGGTGCTCTTACCGCTTCCCGACACTCCTGTTACTGCAACCAGACAACCAAGTGGAAACTTCACATCGATGTTCTGCAAGTTGTGTTCACGAGCACCCCTCACCACAATGTGTTCCTTGTTCGGCTGGCGTCGTATTTCAGGAACCGGGATGCATCGCTTCCCCGACAAATATTGACCGGTAATTGATTCGGCAACCTTTCCAATGCCAGACACCTGGCCGCTGTACACCACTTCCCCGCCATGCTCTCCAGCGCCAGGGCCAATGTCAACAATCCAATCACTCTCACGAATGGTGTCTTCATCGTGTTCAACCACAAGCACCGTGTTCCCTAAGTCGCGCAATCGAACAAGCGTTTCAATGAGGCGCTTGTTGTCTCTTTGGTGAAGACCAATAGATGGCTCATCGAGCACATACAAGGTGCCCACTAACCCCGAGCCAATTTGGCTTGCGAGTCGAATTCTTTGCGCTTCACCACCAGCCAAAGTTCCGGCATTGCGCATGAGTGTGAGGTAGTTCAACCCCACGTCGAGCAAGAACCCAAGTCGTGCATTAATTTCCTTGGTAACACGCTCTGCAATCATCTTGTCTCGATCGCTGAGCACCAATTTTTCAAGGAACTGCGCAGAATCGGCAATGGGCATCTCACAGACCTCAGAGATGCTTTTGTCATTAATGGTGACTGCCAAAGATGAAGGCTTTAGTCGTGCACCCTTACAGGCAGTGCATGGAACTTCACGCATATAGGTCTCGTACTGCTCACGTGACCAATCGCTTTCTGCAGCTTCATGACGTCGTTTAATCCAAGGAATCACACCTTCATAATGGGTATTAAAGGTACGCACACGACCGTAACGATTTTTGTACTTGACTACTAAGCCCTCTTCAACACCATTCAACACAATGTGCTTCTGCTTTTCATTGAGTTTGGCAAAGGGTTTCGTGAGTGGAATCTTGTACTTTTCGGCAACTGATTCAAGCATGCGATTGAAATACTGGGTATGCGCAGAACGCCAAGGAGCAATAGCACTTTCGGTAATTGCAAGATCAGTATTGGGAATGACGAGATCGGCATCAACTTCAAACTTTGTTCCTAGACCGTCACAATTCTCACATGCTCCATAAGGAGAATTAAAGGAGAAGTTACGTGGCGCAGGTTCATCGAAACTGTCTCCACACTTCGGACACGCCAAGTGCTGACTGAAAGTTAATATTTCACTCTC
>CAMBPP010000081.1 GCA_945869715.1 Bifidobacterium breve | reverse complement strand
GAATCTTTTTGCCGCAGATGGCAAGGGAAACGCCATTAACTTTGTTTTTGAAGAAGGAAAATTGGCGCAAGAGACCTCGGTCGCACCAGCAGAGGGCGAGAGTTTCTCCGCTTCAGGAATGGCCTTTAATTCAAAAGTCTTCACACGTGTGCAAAAGGAGCTGCCCGATTCCATCTTGAGGGCCTTCAGCATCATTAGCGACAACCCCGCGGGTGGAGTTCAATATCGCGTGGTTCTGCAGTCAGACATGGGTGGCCAGCTTGCTGTTTTTGTTGACCCCACAGGAAAAATCCTCGGAACCGATGTAATGAGTGGGCTCGGCACCTAAAAACTCCTGCTAACAGGGGGGAGAGTCCCCGATGAGGCAAGACCCCATTGGTACCGTAGAAACATGTCGAAGCAGGCCTCGCGCCCGAAAAAAGCTGCTGCTCAACCCACGAAGCGCACTAAAACTTTGCCTAAGCGCAGTGCATTACCTATGCGCGAGCATGCCGCCGTGAAAGCCGCTGTAGGTGGCCGTGAAAATGAGTTTTTAGGTATTGGCATTGTGGTCATTGCCGTCTTGGCGGCTTTGGCTATTTATCTCGATGTTGCAGGCCCGCTCGGCGATGCCATCGACACTGGTCTTGGCTGGCTCGTTGGTCTGGGAAGGTTCTTCTTGCCGCCCGCAATTGCACTGCTTGGTGTGACGCTCATTCGTCGCAACGAGTCGGAGCATCGCTTACGCGTAGGAGTAGGTAGCGCGCTCATCGTGTTGTCCATCTTTGGCTTGTTGCACCTTGCGCGAGGTGCGGGGCACATGACCGCAAGTGTTGATGCATTGAAGCCAGCCGGCGGTTGGATTGGCGCCATTGTGGGTCAGCCACTGCGTTCGTTGCTCAGCATTGTTGGTGCGGTCGTGGTGCTTCTCGCCATGCTTCTTGGCGGAGTGCTCATAGCAACAGGAATGTCGCTTCCCCTGTTACTCAAAAAACTGAGTGGCGGAGTCAATGTTGTTGCGGTGCCTGCATCGCGTGCAGCGAAGAAGGTAATGAACGATATTTCAACTGTGTCGAGTGAACGAGAGGCCGAAAGTTCACACTTTTTCGACATTGAAGCAGAAAATGCTGACGAAGAACTTCACGCTTCTGGCCCGGTAGACAATTCTCATGTTCCCGAGTTCGACCCAGGTGCTCCGCGTCCGCCTCTTTACGACATAGAAAAAGATCAACCGAAACCAGCACGTGTTACTCCAGTAGTAAAAAAGCCCGAGCCAGTATCTACTGCAACAAACGGAGACGAGTTGGCACTTGGTCCTGCAGCACAACGCGGCAACTGGAAACTTCCCGCAAAATCCATGCTGTCGGTGACACCAGTGCACGCCATCGACAAAACCGAAGTTGAAGAGCGTGGCCGTCTTCTTGAAGAGTCACTTGCTTCCCACGGCGTAGACATGAAGCTCGTTGGCATGACCGTCGGCCCGACGGTCACGCGTTATGAACTAGAGCTTGGGCCCGGTGTAAAAGTTGCGCGCGTTACAAGCCTCGACCGCGACATTGCCTATGCAATGGCAGCAACCGACGTGCGTATTCTTGCTCCTATTCCTGGTCGCTCTGCAATTGGTGTGGAAGTTCCCAACACAACTCGTCAACTCGTTTCTTTGGGTGACCTCATTTCTTCTACAGAAGCAAAAGCAGCAACGCATCCACTCGATGTTGCTGTGGGCAAAGACATTGCAGGTCGTGCAGTGTTCATTAACCTCGCAACCACTCCTCACTTGCTCATTGCAGGTGCCACTGGTGCGGGCAAGTCGAGTGGACTGAACTGCATCATTACTTCGTTGCTCATGCGTAGCACTCCCGACCAAGTGCGCCTCATTCTCATCGACCCGAAACAAGTGGAAATGGGTCAATACGGGCGTTTGCCGCACCTTCTGACGCAACCAGTAACGAACCCGAAAAAAGCGGCGAACGCTTTGGGTTGGGCTGTGAAAGAAATGGAACGTCGCTACGACTTGTTAGTGGAAGTGGGCTTCCGTGACATTGGCGGTTATAACGCAGCGTTCGATCGTGGCGATCTTCAACCAGCACCTGGTGTAGAAAAAGAATACGAACGTCTACCGTTCATTGTTGTTGTGGTCGACGAATTAAACGACCTCATGATGGTGGCTGCGCGCGACGTTGAAGACTCCATTACGCGCATTGCGCAAAAGGCACGCGCAGTGGGAATTCACCTCATTATTGCTACGCAGCGACCCAGCGTTAACGTCATCACCGGTGTTATTAAGGCAAACATTCCAGCACGCATGGCGTTTGCGGTATCAAGCCTCACCGATAGCCGAGTCATCCTCGACCGTCCTGGTGCAGAAAAACTTGTTGGTAAAGGCGACATGTTGTTACTGCCAGGAAACACCAATATTGCTCAGCGTATTCAAGGCTCGTGGGTCACCGAAGAAGAAGTGCGTGCCATTGTGGCGCATTGGCGACGCCAAGCACCAGAAGTGGTGTACGTCAGTGGCATTGAAGGTGAAGTCACCACAGGCGGCGTACCAGGGGTCTATGGCGGCAGTTCGGGCGACGATGGCGACGATGAACTGTTGAAACAAGCAATGGAACTCGTGGTGAACGCTGGCGTTGGCTCTACATCAATGTTGCAACGCAAACTCAAAGTGGGCTTTGCTCGTGCCGGGCGCCTCATGGATCTCTTGGAAGAGCGCGGGGTAGTGGGCCCAGGTGAAGGTTCTAAGGCTCGTGCAGTGCTCATGTCAATTGAGGAATTTGAACTCCTCCAACAAAACGACTAGCCGAACGTCGGTAGGGTACTCCCGTGGCATCTCAGTTTTATGTTGAAACACTTGGCTGCCCGAAAAACGAGGTCGACTCAGAAAAAATCATGGGTCTCCTCATTTCGGAAGGCCACACGCAAACAAATGATGTGTCGCAAGCTGATTTAGTTGTAGTCAACACGTGTGCATTCATTGAAGAAGCACGCCGCGAAAGTATTAACACCATTTTGAACTTGTCCGATCAGCGTAAAACTGGCTCGCGGTTAGTGGTCACTGGTTGTATGGCAGAGCGCTATGGCGATGAACTTGCAGCAGAACTTCCTGAAGTCGATCAAGTAGCTGGGTTTGGAGTGTCGGTCACGCTTGGTCGCAAGCCAGTGGCGTTGGGCGCAACGGCAGTGCCCAGCTTCGACCTCTTGAACTTGCCGCGTCCGAAGTCAACTTCGCCGTGGGCATATCTGAAAATTGCTGAAGGTTGCGACCGCTCGTGTGGATTTTGTGCCATTCCGTCATTTCGTGGCCCGCAACGTAGTCGCGATATTTCATCATTGTTGACAGAAGTAGAGCAACTAGAGGCGCGAGAAATTGTTCTGGTTGCACAAGACCTCGCCAGCTATGGCAAAGATCGCCCCGACGAAATGGGCGCCGGCTCTATTGTTCCGTTGGTCAACTCGGTTGCAGCATTAGTCGACCGCGTGCGCTTGCTGTACTTATACCCAAGTGATTTAAGCGACGATCTCATTCATGCCATTTTGAATACTGGTGTGCCGTACTTCGACTTGTCGCTTCAACATGTGTCTAAGCCACTGTTGCGCAAAATGCGTAGATGGGGTGACGGC
Source organism: Bifidobacterium breve (assembly GCA_945869715.1). Lineage (GTDB taxonomy): Bacteria > Actinomycetota > Acidimicrobiia > Acidimicrobiales > Ilumatobacteraceae > F1-20-MAGs119. The sequence continues at coordinate 2,811 of CAMBPP010000081.1, read as the reverse complement.
GACCGCTTTTTGCAGCGCATTGCCGATATTCGCGAGCTTAGCCCCAAGGCAGTTTTCCGTAGCAACTTCATTGTTGGGTACCCAGGTGAAACTGAAGCCGACCACGACCAAATGTTGCGCTTCATTGAAGTAGCACAACTCGACTGGTGTGGGTTCTTCACCTATAGCGCAGAAGATGGCACGTATGCAGTTGACCTGCCCGACCAGGTGCCAAAAGAACTCATGTTGCTGCGTCACGGTGAACTGCAAGAAATGCAAGACACCATTACGGCAAGTAAGCGCGACGATGAAATTGGTGAAGTGCACCGCGTACTTGTCGATGCTCCAGGCGTAGGCCGCAGTCATCGCGAAGCACCAGAAATTGATGGCATTGTGCAAATTCCAGAGTCGTGCAAGGTCGGTACGTTTGTCAACGTTCGCATCATCGATGCCATCGGCCCCGACCTCGTCGCAGAATTAGTAACGCCGGGCGAATAGAGTAAAAGCGCATGCCAGTAGACCCCAACGCCATCGCCACGTGGGCCAATGCTGTCACGGTCATGCGCATTTTGGTGTCGCCCATTTTGTTTGCAGTTATTCCGTCCGACTCCAACGGGTCATGGGTGGCTTGGACCATGTGGTTTGTACTGTGTGCAAGCGACGGTGTCGACGGATATTTGGCACGTCGTCATGGAGCAACACATTCCGGCGCATTTCTCGACCCACTTGCCGACAAGGTGTTGGTGCTCGGCGCCATGTTTACCCTTGTCAGCCGTGGTCTTTTTCCATTGTTACCTGTTGCCATCATCGCAACGCGTGAAGTGCTCATTAGCGTTTATCGCGTAGTTGCCGGCTCAAAGGGCGTGTCAATACCGGCAAGCAAGCTTGCGAAGTGGAAAACTTTCGGGCAACAATTTGCAGTGGCCTGCGCACTTGCGCCTCTCACAGTGAACAATTTTGATTACACGTGGAAAATTTTGTTGTGGTTCTCTCTGGTTCTCACTCTCATTAGTGGCGCCCAATACGCAGTGCGGGCGTACCGCGGTCATCAGCATCAAGCAAATACCTCAGCACACTCGGCGTAAACATGCGTTGTGATGTGCTTGCCGTCGGCACTGAACTCCTCCTCGGCCAAATTGTCGATACCAATTCGTCGTGGATAGGCGAGCAACTTGCTGCACATGGCATCTCATCGCACTTACAAGTAAAAGTTGGCGACAACATTGAACGCATTGTGGCCGCCTTGCGAGCGCGTTTAGAAGAGGCAGACGCTGTCATTATGTGTGGCGGTTTAGGCCCAACGCATGACGACCTCACGCGCGAGGCTATTGCACAGGTAATGGGTGTTGAACTGGAGTTTCACGACAGCATCGCCGATGTTATTCGTGAGCTCTTTGCCTCACGCGGTCGCACCATGGCAGAAAATAACTTGCAACAAGCAATGGTGCCTAAGGGTGCAAGCATCATTGAGCAAACACGTGGAACTGCACCGGGGCTCATGTGCCCCGTGCTCATGAATGGCAAAACCAAAATGGTGTACGCGGTGCCAGGTGTGCCACATGAAATGCACGACATGATGCAACGCGCAATACTTCCCGACCTCGTGGCACGCAGCGGGGTGCAGGCAGTCATCGCAAGCAAGGTTTTGCGCACCTGGGGCGAAAGCGAAAGCGGGCTCAACGAACGCCTCGACGGCATCATTGAAGAACTAGAAAACAACCCAAATGGTTCTTTGCCTACCCTCGCATTCTTGGCAAGTGGCTGGGAAGGAATCAAGGTGCGTCTCACCGCACGCGCTGCTACCAGTGAACAGGTGAGTCAAGTGCTTGCGACGTGGGAAGAGCGTGTGCGTGGCGTAGTAGGCGACATCGTCTTTGGAGTTGATACCGACACCATGGAGTCTGTTGTTTTGCAAACACTTCGTTCACATGGTCATACGTTGGCGGTTGCAGAATCGGTGACGGGTGGTTTAGTAACGGGCCGCCTCACCAACATCGCCGGCGCAAGTGACGTGCTTGTGGGTGGTGTGGTGTCGTATGCCTCTGAAGTGAAATATGACGTACTGAACGTGCCGCGCGGCCCAGTGGTGAGTGGGGAAGCGGCTATCGCGATGGCCCGAGGTGTCAAGGCGGCTCTGCATTCCTCTGTTGGGCTCGCCGTCACCGGAGTTGCGGGGCCATCAGAGCAAGAAGGTCAGCCTGTAGGAACGCTGTGGGTTGGGGTGTGTCTTGCCGACGGAACTGAATATTCACAGCACTTTCGTCTCGCCTCTGCTCGCGACCAAATGCGTCAAATGTCGGTGATTACGGCCCTCAATTATTTGCGGCGTCTCTACTTGTAGATTATGGGTAATGCCCCCGTAGCTCAGTTGGATAGAGCAACGGACTTCTAATCCGCAGGTCGCATGTTCGATTCATGCCGGGGGCGCTCTTCAGTGGTTTTTTGGTGTGCGACCCATTCCATAGGGGCTTTTGGTCTCCCGTGCTCTATCCTTAGCGCCGTGACTGCAGAGGTAATTTTCAAAAAAGGCGACACGGTCATCTACCCCCAGCACGGTGCTTGCATCGTTCATGGAATCAAGAAAATGAAGGCTTTTGGCTCAACCCAGGAGTACCTCATTTTGAAGACCGTTATCAATGAAATGACGCTTTCTGTGCCCACATCAAGGGCCTCTGAAGTGGGTGTTCGCCCGCCGGTGTCTCCCGACGAACTTGAAGACCTCGTGTCTGTGCTTTCTAAAGCCGACCCTCGCGTGCCGTCAAACTGGTCACGCCGCTTCAAAAACCACCAGGAAAAATTGAAGAGTGGCGACGTCTACCAAGTTGCAGAAGT
>CAMBPP010000080.1 GCA_945869715.1 Bifidobacterium breve | reverse complement strand
TGAAATTACTACCGTAATAGCCCACTACGGTCTAGGGAATGGTCAAGAGCACATTGCCCCAATATTCAGAATTACCGTTGCGTGGAGGGTTGCCCAGTTCATGGGACGTCTGGACCGCACCGGGTGCAAGGTACTTTGGTTGCCTCAATCTATTAACGCCCGAACGAGTAGCTGCGGCGGCACAACTGGTGCAACGTGGCGCAGTATTTGCAATGAACTGGAATATGCGCGAGCCAAACCCACCTCTTTTTGGGCGGCAAGGCTTTGAACACGAGGTAACGGGCGACGACCGCGCCACGAGCCATGACGATATTTTGCATGGGTGGAATACGCAGTCATCGAGCCAGTGGGATGGCTTTCGACATATTCGCAACTTTGCCGCGCAAGCCGACGAAGAAGGCACAGGCCACTATGGCGGAGTTCCCGATGAAGAGCACGGCATGCATCACTGGGCGCAACGCGGTATTGCTGGCCGTGCGGTATTGGCCGATGTGGGCAGATGGCGCATCAAGATCGGAAAGCCTCTGCAATACGACATAGCCGACCCTATTGAACCCAGCGAACTGTTGGAGTGCTTGAAAGATCAAGGTACCGAATTGCGCGAGGGCGATATTCTGCTCATGCGTACGGGTTGGATGCAGTGGTACATGCAGCAAAGCGAAGAAGTGCGTGCGCGTCTTGCGCAACCACGCGACTTAGCAACACCAGGTTTACGTTCAGGTGAAGCAACGGCTGAAGCATTGTGGAACATGCATATTGCCGCGCTTGGTGCCGACAACCCGGCTGTTGAAGCTTGGCCACCCGGAGCGAACAGCACCCCAGAACATCAAGCAGAAGTGCGCGCCGATAAGCGACGCATGCATGAAATTTTTACGCACACACTCATCTTGCCCATGCTCGGTTTACCGCTTGGTGAAATGTTCGACCTCGATGCATTAGCCGACGATTGCGCCCGCGATGGCCGCTATGAAGGTTTCTTTACTTCTGCACCGCTGAACTTGCCGAGTGGTGTTGCATCACCACCAAATGCTCTAGTCATTAAGTAAGGCGCACGCCAAGGTGGCGTAGTGCCATTGCTGAATAGAGAGATACGCCTATTGCCATAGCGTCTTCATCAAACATCACTCTGTTTGAGTGGTTAGGTGCAGCGGTTGCCGTGTTTTTGTCGGGCGGGGTTCCACCGAGAAACATCATTGAACCAGGAAGTTTTTCGAGCACATAACTGAAATCTTCTGCACCCATTACTGGGTGGGGCATTTGTAAAACTTTTTGATCACCCAGTACAGCAGTAGCAACATCGCTAGCAAAACTCGCAAATTGATGATCGTTCACGGTGACGGGGTATCCGAGTTCAATTTCAACATCTGCTTTCATACCATGTGCCGATGCGATGCCGTTTGCTAGTTCGTCAATGTACGTGTGGACATTTTTCCGTGTCTTGGCGCTGACAGCGCGAAGAGTTCCTTGAATTGATGCAGTTTCAGGAATGACGTTGTAGGCAGTTCCTGCTTGAATTTTTGCAATAGTGACAACGGCAGGATCAAAAGCATCAATGCGTCGCGTGACCATTGTTTGCAGTGCTTGAACAATTTCGCAAGCTACAGGAACAGGGTCGAGAGTGCGATGTGGAGCAGAAGCATGACCACCAGCGCCCGTAATGGTGATGGTGAGTTTGTCGCTCGACGCCATGATTGATCCGCCACGAATACCCACCATGCCAACAGGAAGTTCTGTACCAATGTGTAGCGCGAATGCGCCGGTAATTGGTGAGTCACTTCCATCTTTATGTTTCGGTACGTCTAAGAGACCTTCATCGAGCATGAACTGCGCGCCGGCGTAACCTTCCTCACCAGGTTGAAACATAAAGAGCACTCGTCCGGTGATATCGCTCTTGCGCTGAGACAAAACACGAGCTGCTTGCACCATCATTGCGGTATGCGTGTCGTGCCCACATGCGTGCATGATGTTTTTATTCACGGACGAAAAATCGAGCCCTGTATCTTCAGGCATTGGCAAGGCATCCATGTCGCCACGGAGCAAAACTGTTGGCCCGGGTTTGTCGCCAGTGAGTAAAGCAGCAATGCCACTTGTTGTTTTGTGCAAGGTGATGTCGAGTGGTAGCCCGTCGAGCGCGGTAAGCACTTGCTCACGTGTGACGGGAAGGTTGTTTCCAATTTCAGGATGCCGATGTAATGAACGGCGCAAGGCAACGGCATCTTTTTGAAAGCTCAACGCCTGGGCGTGGAGTTCCGAACTCTGGCCGTGTTCCTCGGCGAGATCGGCAGCGGGACGACCTGTGAAAAACGTGCTTGACATATACGTATGGTGGCACACTGAAGGTGTGAGTAATGCAGGTGAGGAACTGGTCGACATTGTTGACCAAAATGACAATGTTTTGTACCAGTGCGCCCGCAAAGAAATGCGAGCCAATGTGCTGTGTCATCGGGCTGTTTTCATCGCGGTGGTGAATTCAGCGGGCGAGTTGCTCATTCACCAGCGCAGTGCAATGAAAGACCTTTGGCCAAGTTGGTGGGACATCGCTGTGGGGGGCGTGGTGGCAGCGGGCGAAAACTACGACACGGCTGCACTGCGCGAACTCGATGAAGAGGTGGGTATTGCCGGCGTGCCGCTGACTCCTCTCGGTATGGGTACTTATTGCGACGACATGGTGAGCGTTATGGGGAAGTGCTTCGTGGCGAAATATGACGGACCTTTGGTTCTGCGCGATGGTGAGGTAGTTGCCACCGAGTGGGTGTCGCAAAGCGACTTGCAACAGCGCTTGTTAGAGCGGAATTTCCTGCCCGATAGCAGGGAATTGCTCTTGCCCACTTTACAAAAATTGTGGAATGAAGTGACCATGTGAGGTTCTCGCTACTCTTTGTATGAGAATCACGCTGGAAGTAGGCCCTCATGCTGGAAATTGAGTTCACCATCGAGCCTTTCATTGAAGGCGCACCGGGGAAGCACGTCACGGCCGCAGTTGCTGCTGTTGAAAAATTCGGCGTCGTTGTCGACTTTGGGCCGTTTGGCTCCACTTTCATGGCAGCACAAAGTGACGTTGCAACCATTGTGGGCTCGCTGCTTGAAGCGGCTTATGGCAACGGCGCAACTCATGTGAGCGTTCATGTAGGGCCACAAGAATAATGTCGACGCCCGATCACCCATTAGTACACGCAATAAAGCCGCTGCTCGACGCAATTGGCGCGAGCCTTGTTGCGCCAACTGGCATTACACCAAGCGACATTCCCATTGAGTGGGAAGGACATGTTATTGCCGGCGTGCGACTTCCTCCGTTACACGGCGCGCTCGACCGCATTATTGAGGCAGTAGAAAAAGAACTCGGCGGAAAACTGAAAGATCTCTCGCGTAACGACAAGCAGCGAGCAATTCGCCTACTCGACGACCAAGGTGCATTTATTTTGCGTCGTGCAGTGGAAGACGTCGCCGACGTCATGGGCGTTTCGCGAATTACGGTTTACAACTACTTAAACGCAATGCATCGTTAGAGCTTGCGCAATTGAACATCGGTGATGCGATGGTCGCTGCCTTTGTTCATCACAAGTGACGCACGTGTTTTCGTGGGGTCAATATTTTCTCGTAAGTTCCGCCCGTTGATTTCCGACCAAATTCCCATTGCTACTTCAGTAGCCTCTGAATCGGAAAGATCTGCAAAGTGTTTGAAGAAACTATTGGGGTCTTTAAAAATAGTTTGGCGCAACGCGTGAAAACGATCGACGTACCAATTGCGAATATTGCCTTCATCTGCATCTATATAAATAGAGAAGTCAAAATAGTCAGAAACGAATTCGTTTGCTTCTTTGCCGACTTGTAAAACATTCAGGCCTTCAAGAATGAGAATGTCGGGCTGACAGACTTCAACTTCTTCACCATCAACAATGTCGTACACGACATGGCTGTACACAGGAGCAGAAACAACTGGGTGGCCGGCTTTTAACTCGCGAAGAAATTGCAGTAAGTGTTTGGTGTCGTAGCTCTCGGGAAAACCTTTACGGTTCATGAGACCACGGTCGGCGAGTTCGTCGTTAGGGAAAAGAAAACCATCGGTGGTAATGAGGTCGACCTTTGGGTGTTCAGGCCAACGAGCCAAAAGAGCCTGCAAAATACGGGCAAAAGTGCTCTTTCCTACCGCCACGCTGCCGGCTACACCAATGACGTAGGGAACTTTTGGAGACATTGTTCCCAGAAACGTTGCCGACACTTTGTGCAAGTTTTGCGTTGCGCTCACATACAAATTCAACAAACGAGTGAGAGGCAGATAAATAGCAGCAACTTCGTCGAGGTTAATGCTCTCATTAATACCACGGAGAGCTTCAAGGTCTTTCTCACGAATGGTGAGCGGGGTAGAAGCACGTAAGTCGGCCCACTCGTCACGAGTAAAACGAATATAGCGGTCGCTGTCGAGCATTGTTTAAACGCGCTTCCATGGAGCACTAGGTGACACAGCACCTTTGGCGGTGAGAACTTCAACACCAGTTTCAGTAACAAGAAGCGTGTGTTCAAACTGCGCTGTGCGTTTTCCGTCGGCAGTAACTGCGGTCCAGTCGTCGTCCCACATTTTGTGCTGCCAAGTGCCCAAGCTGATCATTGGTTCAACAGTGAATGTCATTCCAGGCCGCATAATCATGTTGTTGCGCGAGTCGTAGTAGTGCAGCACTTGAATGTCGGAATGGAAAAGTTCGCCGATGCCATGGCCAATAAATGCACGAATAACACCCATTCTGTGCAGTTTGGCGTGAGTCTCAATGGCTTTGCCAACGTCGCTGATGGGGCGACCAGGCACAACTGCCTCAATGCCTTTCCACATGCACTCTTCGGCAACAAGTGTGAGAAGTTTGCTCTCTTCATCAACTTCACCGACAAAGAAAGTTGCATTGGTGTCGCCATGCACGCCGTTTACGTAACACGTGACGTCGAGGTTAATGATGTCGCCATCGTTCACAACAGTGGAGTCGGGAATACCGTGGCAAATGACTTCATTCAAACTTGTGCACACACTCTTGGGGTAGTGGTGATAGTTCAGCGGGCTTGGGTATGCCCCACGCTTAATTGTTTCTTCGTGCACAAATACATCGATGTCATTTGTGGTCATGCCGGGCTTCACAAAGTCTCCGGCCAACTTCAAAATTTCTGCAGCCATGTCGCAGGCATAACGCATGCGCTCAATAATTTCTGGCGACTTCACGCGAGCTTCCTCGGTGCGAGGCACTTCACCGGTGTCGGCGTATGGCGGTTTTCCAATACTGTCTGGCACCGTTCGCATGGGGCTCACAACCCCGGGCAGGATCTTCCCCTCGAGAGGCTTATGGCAGCGCTTGTACTTGCGCCCACTGCCGCACCAGCACGGGTCGCTAGCAACAGGAAGCACGGCGGGGGGAGTCTGACTGCTCATAACGTTCCAAGGCTATTGGGAATAAATGGGGGTATTGCATTTTTTCTATTGCCGTGGTCTTTCTCTTTGATCAAAGATGGCCGCTTTCCTAAACCGCAGGCCGCGCGTTCGAATCGCGCCGGGAGCGCTGCTAAAACCCCAATAAAATAGGGGTTTTTTCAATGTTTGCAAGTGTTTGCGGATATAGCAAATGTTCGGTGATTAACGGCTGTATACGGCTGTTTCCGAGATTTCCCGGGGCAGGGGCGGGGCAGGAGTGTCGATCTTTCCATCGCTCCGTGACGGTGACTCTCCGAAAGCTCACTGACAGTTTGTGTCGCTAGCCGACGTCACCTCGCCCACCAAGGATCCAACCCTAGGGCATTATTACGTCAGTCAGGTTTGCGCCAGTCAGGTCTACGTTGCGTAGGTTTGCGCCAGTCAAATTTGTGTTTTCGAAAACTACCGAGGTGAGGTTTGCGCCGGTCAGGTCTGCGTCAGTCAGGTTGGCGTTAGTCAATCTGGCGTGTCCTAGGTTTGCCCGTTCTAGTTTTACACCAGTCAGGTTTACGTTAGTCAAGTATGCGCCAGTCAGGTTTGCCCGTTCTAGTTTTACACCAGTCAGGTCTGCGTTAAGCAGGCCTACGCGAGACAGGTCTGCACCACGTAGGTTTGCGCCAGTCAAATTTGTGTTTTCGAAATCTACCTCACCAAGGTTTGCGCCGGTCAGGTCTGCGTCAGTCAGGTTGGCGCGAGTCAGGTTTGCACCAGTACCTATGCGACCATCGACGGTATAGTCGCCCAAACCACCTAGGTCTGCGTCCGTCAGGTTGGCGTTAGTCAAGTTGGCGCTTTCCAGGAATGCCCCTCTCAGGTTGGCGTTAGTCAAGTTGGCGCGTCCTAGGTTTGCGCCAGTCAGGTATGCGTCACGCAGATTTGCACCACGTAGGTCCGCACCACCTAGGTCTGCGCCGGTCAGGTTTGCACCAGACAGATCTGCGTTACGCAGGTCTACGCCAGACAGGTCTGCACTAGGTCTAATCTCCCAACCATTTACTTCCATTTCATTAATCTAATCGGTTTT
>CAMBPP010000079.1 GCA_945869715.1 Bifidobacterium breve | reverse complement strand
GAAGTAGAAGACCTCCTCAATGGTGCAGCGTTACTCCGTGCTGGCGTCGAAAGTGAACCCCACCGCGCCGACGAACGCCTCATTCGCGATATTGCACACGGCTTGAAACGGCCAGGCATTGTGGAACGCAGTCGGTTACTTGCCGATGCTCTAGGTGGCCTCGAGCCCTGGCAACACGCCGCCATGATCGACATCACTACCGGCGTGCAAGGCGTCCTCGCGCATCCTGAATTATTGAGCGGCGAAGACGATTCACTTGCTGATCTACGCCGCCGCCAAACAAGCGAACTCACCAACGACGAGGCCCTGCTCGACCGCATTGTTCATGCGCCTACTACTTATGTTTTGGCACACGAACCAGCAGAACTGCTAGAGCACGCCCGTCTCATTGAGCCTGCCCCACATGGCCGAAAGGTGCGCATCACTGTGGAGCCAACACCCACTCCTGGCCAATACGTCCTAAACGCCGCGTGTCGCAACCGTCGCGGTTTGCTCTCTCGGCTCTCGGGCGTCCTTGCCGATGAAGGAATTTCTGTTGTATCTGCAAGCTTGGCAACGTGGCCCGACAACTCGGTGCTCGACACCTTTGTTGTTGAGGCCCCACACCCGCCTGACCCCGTTCATGTTTCACGATTGTTCTCGCGGTCATTGAAAGGGCGCCTGCACCCACGGAAATTGACTCTCGCAGCACCACAGGTGGCACTCGACAACTCCATTCATCCATGGCATTCAGTTCTGCGCATTAGTGGCCCCGACCAACTTGGTCTCTTGTCTGCAATTAGCTATGCGCTCAGCAATGCAGGCGTACAAGTGCACCATGCAGTGGTGCAAACCAAAGATGGTTTCGTCGATGACGAATTTGAAATTTCTGACCGCATGGGTCACAAAATAGGTGATGACCGCGCCGATGCAGTGCGCAAAGTGTTAAATCGGCTCAAGTAACACACCGTTAACACAACAACAAATACGCCACATTCCTGAAACATTGGGGCGACAGTTGTGAAATCTGCACACCGTATGTTCTTCTCAAGAAGTGAACCACTCATGAGAAAGGAACGCAGTGAAACTCATCACCGCAATCGTGAAGCCATTCAAGCTTGACGACGTGAAAGACGCACTGAAGGCAATCGGCATCCAAGGGATGACCGTGTCTGAAGTACGCGGCTTTGGTCGCCAGGGAGGACACAGCGAAACATATCGCGGTGCCGAATACACCATCGAGTTCGTACCCAAGGTACGCCTGGAGCTCGTCATTGAAGACAACGACGTCGACAATGTTATTTCTGCAATACGTACTGCAGCTAACACTGGAAAAATTGGAGACGGAAAGGTATGGATCACAAGTGTTGAACGACTCATTCGCATTCGAACCGGAGAAGAGGGCCGCGATGCAATCTAAAACTTCATCAACATCTAGTCGCTGGCTGAAGCGCATCTTGGTAGGAACAACAGTTTCTACAGGTGCTCTTATTTTGGCTGGCGGTTTCACCGCAATGGCCGCCGATGAATTCGACGCTGAAAAAGCTGTGACCACTCTTGGTCAGCAAACCAGCTTGCTTTGGATTGTTATCGGAGCGGCACTTGTTATTTTCATGCAGGCAGGTTTTGCTCTTGTGGAAACCGGTTTCTGCCGTGCAAAACACGCCGCACACGTTGTGAGCACCAACTTCGCCATTTTCGGCCTTGGCTTTATTGGCTTCTTCTTCATCGGCTTCCCACTCGCTTTTGGCGGTTTCTCTTACTCTGCATTCGGCATGGATGCACCAGTAGGAAGCGCATTGCTGGGCAGTGGCAACTGGGTCTTTTTGTGGAAGGGCGGCTGGGCAATGTCTGGCGGAGGAATCACGCCAGCAGTACTTGGCTTCTTCCTCTACATGGTTGCATTCATGGACACCGTTGCAACTATTCCTACAGGCTCTATGGCTGAACGTTGGAAGTGGAACTCATTCGTTGTGTGGGGCCTCTTCTGCGGCGCTGTGTACTACCCACTCTTTGCAGCATGGACATGGGGCGGCGGCTTCCTTGCCAAAACATGGGACACCATGTCACTGGGTGCGGGTTATGTCGACTTCGCAGGTTCCGGTGTTGTACACGCAGTAGGCGGCGTTGCTGCTCTTGCTGGCGCAATTGTTCTTGGTCCACGCATTGGGAAATTTGGTGCCGATGGAAAGCCTCGCGCAATTCCTGGTCACCACATCCCAATGGCGATGCTCGGAACATTCATCTTGTTGTTCGGCTGGTTCGGCTTTAACGCTGCATCGACATTTGCATCAACCGATGTTCAGTTCGCAACTGTTGCAGCCAACACTGCAATCGCTGGAGCTTTCGGTGGAATCATCGCAATGTTCTGGATCACGAAGCGCACTGGCAAACCAGACCCAGGCATGATGGTGAACGGCATGCTCGCCGGCCTTGTAGCAATTACTGCACCGTGTGCTTTCGTTGCTCCATGGGCCGCAGCTGTTATTGGTTCCATCGCAGCGGTCTTAGCAATTGAGTCGGTGTTCTTCGTAGAACGCAAACTCAAGATTGATGATCCGGTGGGCGCAATTTCAGTACACGGTGTGTGCGGACTCTTTGGTGTACTTGCAGTAGGTATCTTCTCGAACGGCAGCTACGGCGCTGGTTGGAATGGTTCGCCTTCTGAAGGCATCAAGGGCATCATCAAGGGCGACTGGGGTCAGTTGGGCGCACAAGCCTTATCAGCTGGCATCATCGTGACCGTCATCTTCGGAATTGCCTTCGCATTCTTCAAAATTCAAAACGCTGTCACCAAGGGCGGCATTCGCTCGAAGGAAGAAGACGAAATGATGGGTCTCGACCTCCCCGAAATGGGAGTTGCCGCTTACCCAGAGTTCAGCCTTCAGCGCTAATTCACGAAGTCAATAAGGAAAAAGCCCCACCGTTCGCGGTGGGGCTTTTTCCTTTCACAGGCACGAAACACTGCTGTAACAGTTTCTTCGTAGTTTTTACGAGTATGACATTTGATAGTGGTGCAACAGCTTGGGTTCTTGTTTCAGCGGCGTTGGTGCTCTTTATGACACCTGGTCTTGCCTTCTTTTATGGAGGCATGGTTCGTTCAAAAAACGTTCTCGGAATGCTCATGCAAAATATTTTTGCGATGGGCCTCATCACTATTTTGTGGGCAACTGTTGGTTTCAGCCTCGCGTTTAGTGGCAGCGGAAAATATTTTGGAAATTTCGATTTTCTTTTTTTGAAAGATGTCGCAAATATCCCGGCGCTGCCTGGCTATGTGGGTGACTTTGCTCTCATCATTCCCCCACTTGCTTTTGTTGCATATCAAATGATGTTCGCCATCATCACCCCAGCGCTGATCACCGGCGCAACTGCCGATCGCATGAAGTTCAGTGCCTATTGCGTACTCATTGGCGTGTGGGCTGTGGTTGTCTACCCCACCGTTGCGCATTGGGTTTTTAGCCCCAATGGTTGGTTGTTTCAAAAAGGTGCACTCGATTTTGCCGGCGGAGCAGTTGTGCACATCAACGCGGGTGCAGCTGCACTTGCTGTTGTATTAGTTCTGGGCAAGCGCCGTGGTTGGCCGCGTGAAGCAATGCCACCACACAACTTGCCATTCACTGTTTTGGGAACAGGCATTTTGTGGTTTGGTTGGTTTGGTTTCAACGCCGGCTCAGCACTTGCAGCAAACGGCCTTGCCGCACAGGCCCTCATCAACACGCAACTTGCAGCAGCAAGTGGAATGATTGCCTGGCTCATCATTGAAAAAATCAAAGCAGGACACGCCACCACTCTTGGTGCCGCATCTGGAGCAGTTGCCGGTTTAGTTGCCATCACTCCATGTGCCGGCTTTGTTGGAGGTGCAGCACCAATTGCCATTGGTGCCATCACAGGTTTTGTTTGCTACTTGTGCCTCACTCTCAAAACCAAGTTTGGTTTTGACGACAGCCTCGACGTGATTGCAGTGCACCTCATTGGTGGACTTGCGGGTTCGCTGCTTCTTGGTCTTTTTGCCGACACGGCAATTAACAGCCTCGGAGCCGACGGCCTCTTCTTCGGTGGCGGAACCAGCCTTCTTGGCAAGCAGGCCCTCGCCTCTGTGGCAACCTTCGCATTTTCCTTCATCGTCACGTACGTGGTAGCGAAGGTTCTCAATGCCACCATTGGTATTCGAGTGACTCCTGAAAACGAGCTCATTGGGCTCGACCAAAGCCAGCACGCAGAGACCGCCTACCAGGCATAAGATTAAGACATGAAGCTCATCACCGCTGTCGTCAAACCCTTCAAACTCGACGACGTCAAAGAGGCCCTGAAAGGGGCAGGCATCCAAGGAATCACTGTGAGCGAAGTTCGTGGCTTTGGGCGCCAAGGTGGCCATACCGAGACCTATCGCGGGGCCGAATACAACATCGATTTCGTGCCAAAAGTGCGCATAGAGATGGTGGTTCACGACGATGACGTGGAAAAGACCATTACCGCGCTGCGCACCGCGGCCTCCACAGGCAAAATTGGCGACGGCAAAATCTGGGTCACCACTGCTGAGCGAATTATTCGTATTCGCACAGGAGAAGAAGGTAGCGACGCTCTGTAGGTAGTGTCGTAGCCATGACTACGACAGAATCCGCACCCGCAAGTACCACCCGCTGGACAGCCCAGTGGAAAGAACTCTACGAAGAGGTCATCACCACTGGCCTCTGTACCGGCTGCGCAGGTTGTGTTGTTACTTGTCCACACGATGTCATTGGGTATGAGCACGAGGAGGGCAAGTACAAGCCCTTCCATATTGAGGAAGAACTCGGCCTCGACAATTGCACACACGGCGAAAAAGGCTGTACCACTTGCACACGGGCATGCCCACGCTTTCGCCAGTGGGAAGAATCTGCCGACATGCACCTCTTTGGTCGCGTTCGCGAACCAAATGAAATGTCGGGTATCTGGCGCCAACTTCTTCTCACCCGCGCTTCCGATAAAACGCAACACGACCGCGGACAAGATGGGGGCTTTGTTACCGCAATGCTTACCTGGCTTTTGAAGAACGACTACATCGAAGGCGCAATGGTGAGCGGTGTTGAACCCGACGACGCATGGAAAGCAAAACCAGTGCTGGTGCGAACCCCCGATGAAGTGCTTGCTACTGCTGGTAGCCGCTATACCTATTGCGCAAACCCACTTGCATTGAAAGAAGCCAAAGAACTTGGTTTAACCAAGCTCGCCCTAGTTGGCATGGGTTGCCAAACATCTGCTCCCCCAGTGATGTGGGACCGCAAAGCAGGAAAAGTGGGCAAGCCTTTCGTTTTCAACATTGGTCTTTTGTGTTCAAAAACATTTGACGATGCAATCTTCCCTGAGCTCTTTGAAGCAAAGTACGGCTTGAAAAAAGCCGACATGGTGAAAATGAACATCAAAGGTGCATTCCAAATTTGGATGAAAGATGGTTCGTTCCACGAAATCAATTTGAAGGAATGCCACCAGTGGACCCGTGAAGGTTGCAAAAATTGCCCCGACTTTGCTGCCGAGCATTCCGATATCGCCACCGGTGGAATTGGTAAAGACAACGACTGGACCCTCACCATCGTGCGCACCGAACTGGGCGAAGAAGTCATCACTCGCATGATTGCCGATGGCGTCATTGAAGCTCGCCCCGCACAAGAAGACGAAGTGGCCATGAAACTGCTGCGCACGCTTTCTATTGTGAGCCGCCGTCGCTGGCCACAATGGGCCGATGGCGCCCCTGCAGTGGGTGTACCTGAGCCCAAAAAGAAGGTTGACGGAGCGGCCCCTGCGGCGCACTAGTTTGTAGGGATGCCTTTGCATCCTCAGTCACAATTCATCATCAATTTCATGGACTCGCTTGGCGACAAGCCATTCGAAGAAGACACACCACAAAATGCTCGTGCCATTCGTGATGCGCGCACAATGCCGTCGAACCTGCCCATCTTTGAGACAAAATATATTGATGCTGGTGGCGTGCCCGCACGTTTATACAAGCCGAACAACAACACCAATCTTCCGTTGCTGGTGTATTACCACGGTGGTGGATGGGTGCTCGGCAATGTCGATTCACACGACGGAATATGCCGCGCACTGGCCATGCAAAGCGAATGTGCAGTGCTCTCGGTGGAATACCGACTCGCTCCAGAGTTTCCTTTCCCCATTCCACTCACCGACAGTGTGACGGCCACACGTTGGGCCTACGACAACGCAGCATCCATTGGATGTGACGCCGCGCGCATTGCCGTAGGCGGTGACTCTGCTGGCGGAAACTTTGCAGCCATCATTGCCAACATGCAGGTCATTCCATGCGTATACCAACTCCTCATTTACCCGGTCACCGATTGCCAACTAGGTCACCCGAGCCATCAAGAGAACAAAGATGGCCCATTCCTCACACATGCCGGCATGAAGTGGTTCGTGAAGCACTATCTCAGTGGCGACCACGGAACCACCACCGACCCACGCGTTTCACCGTTGCTCGATACTGATGAAGTTCTTGCTGCTACTCCTCCCGCATTTGTCATTACTGCCGAATTCGACCCGTTGCGTGATGAAGGTGAGGCGTACGCGAAGCGCCTTGCTTCTCTGGGTGTTGCCGTTTCGCATGTGCGCTGGTCGAGTCAGTTCCATGGCT
>CAMBPP010000078.1 GCA_945869715.1 Bifidobacterium breve | reverse complement strand
TCGTTGCCGAGCGAACGCGGCTGAAACTAAACAGCCCCGCCGGCAACGGCAGGAATGATGGAAACCGTTTCTGTAGCAGGAACCGGGGTATCGAGACCCTGCAAGTAACGCACATCGTCGTCAGACACAAAAACGTTCACAAACTTGCGCAAAGCGCCTGTTTCATCAAACAAACGCTCACCAAAACCAGGGTGAGCTGCTTCAAGATTACGCAAAACGTCGCCAAGTGTGGCGCCTTCAATTTGCAGTGTTGCTGCTCCGCCCGACAGGGGGCGCATGGTGGTGGGAATGCGAACTGTTGCCATGATGTCAGACTAGCGGTGGCATGCGGTGGCTCCACGGCGCAGCTGCCTCTAGTTGCGAACCTAAACGCACCAAAAGATCTTCGCGATGCGTGGCGGCCACACATTGCACGCCCATAGGCAAGCCGTCGGCACTCCAGTGCAACGGCAGGCTGATGGCTGGCTGACCTGTCACATTGAATTGAGCGGTGTACTGCAAAATGGAGCGCATGTTCATGCCGCCATCGGGGCCACTTAACCACCCCAACTTGGGTGGTGGCCCAGCCAGTGTGGGGGTCACCAAAATATCGAACGGTTGTGCGCCGTCTTGCGGGTACCACCACTCGAGCATGCGCCGCGACCACGCGTGCATCCAACTCACCCATTGCACGTACTGGGTACCACTGACCATGCGGCCAATTTCGCGCAAGAAAAGATTGTCGGCTTCAATGTCGTCTTGTGTGACGGGCCGCCCGATGAGTGCTTCAATTTCACTCACGCCAACATCGGTAGCCACCGACACAATGCCAGTGAATGTGTCGGCGAATTCTTCTTCGTCCATTGCGGCGGGGTATGCATCTTCCACCATGTGACCAAGCGACTCGAGCAGTTTGCGTGTAGACGCCATTGATGCACGCGTCTCAACGTGGTCTACTCCGCCAGGCATGAGTGGGTGATCGAGAAAGCCAATGCGTAAAAATCCAACGGGCTTGCCTACTTCTTCCAAGAGTGGCCGCGCATAAGGAACTGCGGTGTATGGGTCGCCTGCTTCATAGCCCGACAAAATGTCGAGCATCAGCGCAGTGTCGCGCACACTGCGTGTGACTACTCCATCAACAGTTGCACCCATCCACGACTCGCCAGTATCTGGCCCCTTACTTATGCGACCACGCGAAGGCTTCAACCCCACCAAACCACATTCGCTTGCTGGCACGCGAATAGAACCACCACCATCATTTGCATGACCAACAGAGACAATGCGTGCAGAAACGGCTGCAGCAGAGCCGCCCGACGAACCACCTGTGGAATGTTCAAGGTTCCACGGGTTATGAGCTGCACCATAAGCAAGTGGTTCGGTTGTAATAGTGCTGCCAAACTCGGGTGTGTTGGTGCGGCCAATGACAATTGCTCCTGCACGCTTCAAACGTCGTGCAATGTATGAATCGTGAGTGGCGTGGTAGTCGATGTTTTTTAAAACACGTGAGCCCATGTGATGTGGCTCACCGCCAATAGCCGCTTCAAGATCTTTCACTACGACGGGCATTCCGTGCAGTGGAGTTGTAATAGGGCCAGCAGAGATGGCAGCAGCCTCACTGCGCGCACGTTCATATCGTTCATGAATAATGGCGTTGAGTTGCGGGTTTACCGCTTCGGCACGAGCAATGGCAGCATCAACAAGTTCTATCGGCGATACCCATTTACGATGAAGTGCACCCACCTGATCGTTGGCGTCGGAATTTAAAACGTCAGCAATATTTTGGGGTGGTTGTGCAGGCGCATTCATAACTTAACCCTACGCTGTGGTGATGCGCGTTCTTGCTGCTCTCGATAAGTTCCGCGGAACGGCAACCGCACAAGAAGCCTGCGCTGCAGTCGGCCACGCCTGTTGGGAACTTGGCATTGATTGCGATGAAGCACCACTCGCCGACGGCGGCGAAGGAACACTCGATGTACTTGGTGGCCCGAACCGCACCAGCAAAGTCACAGGGCCACTTGGCGACATCGTGGAAGCACCTTGGCGCCTCAGTCGTGACGTTGCTGTTATTGAAATGGCGCGCGCAAGTGGCTTACAACTTGTTGGTGGCGCAGAACGTAACGACCCTATTGCTGCAAGCACCACTGGCACTGGCGAACTCATTGACCAAGCACTTGACGCAGGCGCAAAAAAAATTATTGTGTGTTTGGGTGGTTCAGCAACAACCGATGGTGGCTACGGCGCGGTTCGCGCCATTCACGCCCCCGCTCGACTAAAAGCAGTCGAGTTTCTTGTTGCATGCGATGTCTCAACGCCATTCACCAAGGCAGCTCAGGTCTTTGGGCCACAAAAAGGTGCCACGCTACGGCACATTGCATTGCTCACCGGACGTCTTGAACGACTTCAACAAATTTACGCAGAGCAATACGGAATCAATGTGAGCACCATTGAAGGAGCGGGCGCAGCTGGTGGTCTTGCCGGCGGCCTTGCGGCGCTCGGTGCCACACTTGTTCCTGGATTCGATGTTGTTGCAGAAGAAATTGACCTCGATACGCGTGCCGAGAATTGCGATGTCATTTTCACCGGTGAAGGTTTTCTTGATGCGCAAAGTTTTGATGGAAAAGTAGTGGGGTCAATGTACGACCTCGCACTCCACAAAAAGAAAAAGCTCTGCGCCATTGTGGGCGATGCCGATGTCACAATTGAGCCACCGTTTAGTGTCTTGAATCTTGTTCAGCTATACGGCAACGACACGGCGATGAATCGCACATTGTTTTCCATTGAACAGGCGGCCCTCGGCTACCTCAAAAAAATGAACTAGCCAGCAACAGTTGTTGTTGCAGCAGCAGGTGCACCAGCAATGGGTTTGCCAGCAAGGTCGGTGGCAAGTAACACCAACACGCTTGCTTCACCCATGTTGCCTGTTTCGGTTGGCACTGGGTCGGGCATTGGTGCAGTTGCAACACCGCCAAGTGCGGCGGCAACATTTGCTGCGTTCGCTTCTTGACCAGCAATGTAATACACCATGGTGAGAGTTTGTTTTGGAGTGGCGTCACTCTTGTTCAACGGTGGTTGAACAATGAATCCGAGTCCTTGCAATGCCACGCTGACGTCGCCAGCACTACCCGAAACACCCGAGGCATTAGCGACGAGCACCTTGAATCCGGTGGTGTTGGTAGCAGCTGGCAAAGTAGTAACGGCGGCACCGGGAACCGTGGTTCCCACGTCGACACTGGTGTCATCGGTTGGCGACGACGAGCTTGAGCTATCGCTATTAATGTCGCGCAAGATGAAAAATCCGACGAGAACGGCAACGACGGCAACAACGATGCTCAGCGTGGAGTTGAAGTTTTGGCCTGCACCATTTCCACCAGCTTGTGGGCGCGCTTGACGACTCATGACAACCTCCGAAGGTTTTGGCGGGTTTTCCCTACCTTATTGCGAAATGTGGAGCCGAGTGTGGGATTTGAACCCACGACCTACCGCTTACAAGGCGGTTGCTCTGCCACTGAGCTAACCCGGCGTAATCGTTGATGATCCTAGAGGCAAACGCCAAATTACTGCGCTTGACGGGCGCGAACTACCTCGTAAGTGGCCAATGCACCCGCTGCCGAGACGTTCAAAGACGACAATTGTCCATTCATAGGTATGGAAACCACCACATCGCAGCGTTCGCGTACCAAACGGGCTATTCCCTTGCCTTCTGCCCCCAGAACAATGCAAATGGGGTCGTTGGCAAAAGAGGCAATGTCAAACAGGCTGCGGTCGGCATCGTCGTCGAGACCCACCACCCACACTTTCGCTTTTTTCATTTGCGCAATTGCTGCGGGCAAACCAGAAACAACGGCAATATCAAGATGTTCCACTGCACCCGCTGCAGCTTTTGCCGTGGTTGGGGTGACGTGCACTGAACGGTGACGCGGCAAAATGACCCCGGTAACCCCTGCGCCATCGCAGCAACGCAGCAACGCACCAAGGTTGCCTGGGTCGGTCACGCCGTCAACGGCAACGAGGAATGGTTGTACGCCGTTGCGTGATTCCAAAAGTTCTTCAATACCTATTTCTGGCAATGGTGCTGCGAACGCAATAATTCCCTGCGGGGCTTCGCTACGCGCGGTGTTCTCAATGTGCTTACGTGGAACATCGGTCACTGTTACGCGCACAGCTTCAGCGAGTTCACGAATGTCGTCAATGACATCGTTGGCATCAATGTCGTTAGCAATCCAAATTTCTCGTGTTTTGCGGCGGCCGGCAATCAGCAACTCGCGTACTGCCTGACGACCTTCTACTTGTTCTCCACCTAAACCTTTTTCTGCTGGGCGCGAACGATCGCCACCCGCACGCGGGTCGAAACGATTTCCACCACGTGCAGGCGCACCCGTGCGCTTTGCCGCACCAAATTTTCTTGGCGCTCCCGATTTCTTAGGTGGGTTTGAGCTGCGTGCCGGAGCCGCAGACGTGCGCGCTGGTGCACCTCTGTTGCCTTTCGGCATGCCAGTTTTTGCACCTGGTGCTGGTTTTCGTGCGCGTTGTGCCACTTTTTATCCGATCTCTTCATTCGTTTTCGTCATGACTGCTACTGCCCAGCATGCAATGCCTTCGGCGCGCCCTAGCGCGCCAAGACCTTCTGCACGGCGTCCTTTAATTGTTACAGGCGCGCCTGCTGCGGTGCTTACATTGCGTTGCATTGCTTCACGGCGTGGAGCCAACTTGGGTTCTTCACACACCACACTGCAATCGACATTGCCGATGACCCAACCCGCAGCAGCAACCATGCGCGCAACTTCTGCAAGTAACTCAAGAGAGTTTGCATTTTTCCAGCGTGCATCGGTATCGGGAAAATGTTCACCAATGTCGCCGAGGCCAGCAGCACCAAGCAGCGCATCGGCAACAGCGTGCGCAACAACATCGGCGTCGCTATGACCCGCAAGTGAGCGCATGCCTTCAAAAACTTCGCCACCCAAAATGAGTGCGCGCTCTGGCGTTGGCTCATCGTTAAAGCGATGAATATCGAATCCTTGCCCTACACGAATATTCATGCGTTGCCCTCAAGCACTTCGGAAACAGCATTTTGTGCCCATGCAAAATCTTCTGGCGTTGTTATTTTGCGATTCATCACGTTTCCAGGCACTACTACAACGTAGCCACCAATTGCCTCAACTAGAGATGCATCGTCTGTACCTTCTCGATTTTCATGTTCGGCTACAAGGTGTGCTTCACGCAATATTGCAGCGTGAAACGCCTGCGGGGTTTGCACTGCGCGCAATGTGCTGCGTTGCAGAGTGCTCAATACCTCATTTGTACTTTCATCAACCACCTTGACCGTATCGACCACAGCAAGAGCAGGAACCGCAGCCTGCACTGTTGGAGAAAGTTCTTGTACAACCGCCTGAAAAAGTTCCACCGAGGCAAACGGCCGAGCCGCGTCGTGCACGCATACCACTTGCGCAGCAGTTGGCACCTCCGCAAGGCCATTGCGTACCGAATGCGTTCTGCTTGCACCACCTTGAACAACGTGCACTCGCGCATCGCTTGAAGCAAAATCGCTCACTTCAGGCACAACAACAACGACCCCGGCACTTACCTGCAATGCGGTATCAACCGCCCATGCCACCATTTCCTTGGGCCCAAGCGCCAGAAACTGCTTGTGAGCACCGAAACGCTGCCCGTTCCCCCCTGCCACCACAATGGTCCACACGCCCGTCGGGTCGAACAATGCACGAGATGTGCCCGTGGGCATAGTTGGAGGTGCACTCATGGCATCGAGGGTAGTACCGTGATGGTGTTATGTCACATGCATCCATCATTGCCTCCAGCGAGTTCTTCTCCGCCGCCTCCCCCGCCACCATCGACGCCATTGCTAGTTCGGCTCACGAAAAGAACCTGGTACGTGGCGATGTGCTGTTCAAAGAAGGCGATGCCCCCGACGCCCTCTATATCGTGCTCTCTGGCCGCATTGCCATTGCAATCGATAACAAGCCACTCGATTCACGCGAAAGCGTTGTTGCTCTCATGGTGGAAGGCGACCTCTTTGGCGACCTGGCGCTGCTCGACGGTGGCGCTCGTAGCGCACTTGCCCGCGCGCTTGAGCCCTCGACCGTTTTGCATATTCCATATTCGGCAGTAGAGCCCCAGCTTTCAACCAACCCCGATCTGTTGTGGGGCATCACCCGTGTTCTTGCCCGTCGCTTACGTGCCATGGATGAAGCTTTAGCCGACAGCGTTTTTCTCGACGTCACTGGCCGCACTGCGAAACGTCTCCTCGAATTATCTGAAGGCAAAGACGAGTTCGTTCTTCCCGTTACTCAAGAAGAACTTGCCGGCATGGTGGGCGCTTCACGCGAACGCGTGAACAAAGCCATTGCCAGTTTCATTCGTTTGGGTTGGCTCGAGCAACGCGACCGTCAATACAAACTTCTTAATCGTCAAAACCTTGAAGTGCGCGCGAGCTAACTCGCGCCCAGCACAACTACTGCGCAGCACTCAACCATTCTTTTGCGCGTCGAAAAGCATCAGCGGCGTCATCTGCGCGATGCGCTGGCCTACTTGCGTCGTGCGCAAAGGCGTGTTCACCTTCGGGGTAAAACGCAACGGTCGCACCAGTTTGTCGTAACGCATCTACATCGTGTGCTGGCGTGTAGTGATCTTTCCCGCCAATAATTGCTAAAAC
>CAMBPP010000077.1 GCA_945869715.1 Bifidobacterium breve | reverse complement strand
CCCAAGTTATTTTCATGTGCAGGTGCAAGGTGCCATTTGCCTAAGCCGTAAGTTGCATAACCATTACGCACAAGAATTTCTGGAAGGAAACCATTTTCTTCAGGAATGTTGGCGTCATAACCAGGGAAGCCCGATGCAGTTTCCACGATGCGAGCCATGCCACTTGCATGGTGATTGCGTCCGGTCATTAAACATGCACGAGTAGGTGAGCACAGTGCAGTGGTGTGGAAGTTTGCGTATCGCACGCCATGAGCTGCGAGTGCATCGAATGTTGGGGTTGCAATGTCAGAGCCGTAGCAACCGAATTGCGCGTAGCCCACATCGTCAAGCAACACCATCACAATATTTGGTGCGCCTTGTGGTGGCTGGGGAAGATCGGGCCACGCCGCTTCAGAATCTTCGAATGTGCGACCAATACGACCAGTGAAGTTTTTTGCGAGCCCCATATACCCTCCTGCGCTGTTGAGACAGTTTCTCATATATTTGCACTACTAGTGCAAATATATGTTGTCGCTAAGAGTTGGGGCTAATTAGTTTGAGTGACGATGAACCCAATACCAATGAATTGGGTGATTCCTGCAAGAACGGTGAACACATGCCAGATCTCGTGGTAGCCAAAAATGTGGGGTACTAAGCGCGGGCGCTGGAGATAAAAGAGAATTGCCCCGATGGTGTACAACACGCCACCAATGCCGAGTAAAACCATCGCTGTTTGGCCAGCATCCCTTGTTGCTGCGGGGAAAATAAAAACGCCCGCCCAACCAAGAGCGATATACATGCCACCGGTAATGCGCCGCGCGCCCCAACCAAATTTAAAAACCATTCCAGAAAATGCCGCTACCCAAACAAAGCACAAGAAGGGGATTCCCCACGAGTGGGGCAGGGCAAGCAGGCAGAGCGGCGTGTAGGTGCCCGCAATGAGAATGAAGATCATCGAGTGGTCGAGCTTCTGCATTATTTTTTGCACGTGGGGTGTGCGTGTGAAGAGGTGGTACGAGGCCGAGGTGGCGTACAACGCAAAAAGTGAGGCCACATATATAGAGGTGGCAACTCGGGCAATGGCGCTTTGTGCCGCAAGTATGAGCAATGTTCCAGCAGGTATGGCTATTAAAGCGGCAATGCCATGTATTCGGCCACGCCAAAGCGGGCGCCACTTCCCGTTGTAGTGCTGAAAAATAGGGGGGCTATTTTTTGAGATTGGCACCTTTATAGTGTGTCAGTTGAAAGCACATTTGTCTCGTTCATAGTGAAGAACTACGTAAGATTGCGGCATGCCTGACATCCTCTCGTCACTTCCCGTTGAGTATCTCTTCACTATTCATGCAACAGTCGCTGCTCCTGTCCCTATTCCTGGAGGGCCTGCAGGCACACGAGTCATTGTGAATGTAACGGGCGGCACCTTTGCGGGCCCAAAAGCTTCCGGCACAGTCACCATGGGTGGCGACTGGCTCACCATGCGAACAACCGGTACTGCGCATCTCGATGTGCGTGTATTACTCATTACCGATGATGGCGTTCCTATTCACATGGCCTACGAAGGAATCATGGGGCCAACCGATGATGGTGTGCGCATTATTACTGCGCCGCTATTCCAAACTGGCGATGAACGCTATGCATGGCTCAACGATGTGCAAGCTGTTGCAATTGGTAAACCATCAAAAGATGCCGTTGACTACGACGTGTATCGCATTTTATAAACGTCGCTCGCGCGCTGCTGGCATCCAATTTGGTCCGGCCGTTTCATTAATGCGCTCAACAAAGCGTGCACCCACAGGTTCAATGACTTCAAGAAATTGATGAGTGTTATCTTCACTAAAGATTTTCCACTGGCGAATGCAGAGTTCATTCGTTTTTTCTTCTAACTCTTGACGAAACGAAATACCTTTCGCATTAATTGCCCCGTCGGTAACAAAACCACGTACACTGAGGTTCTTGAGTGCAACTGCAATGAGCGCATCGTTGGCGCCTCTGCTACGTGGAATCCACTCTTTCGGATAACCCATCCACGCATCGTGTAAAAGCCCAGCTTCAATAGCATCTATTTCGTGCGTTACTAAAAGCGCCCAATGTGTGTCACCACGCCATTCGCGCAGAGCATTTACTGCTAACCAAGCTGACACTGTTGGGTTATTAGGGCGCGGCCATGCTTTGTGGGCAGCAAATAACACGCGACCTTCTTGAGGTAGTGCGTCTACGGTGCGCCAGAGCTCAGTTGCAAGGTTGCCCAGGGGTTCACAAATTTCTGGAGCCAATTCAAGAAGACCTTCGCGAACAGATTCATCACGCGCATCAGACATCTCTTGCCAGGTGGCATGAGGAGAAGCAAGGTCGAGTGAGAAATGTATGAGATGTCGTGAAATGGAATAAAAAGCACTGTGTACTGCATCTACGCCTGCTGCAGCAAGTGGGGCCGCACGGTTAGCGATGTAATGACCTAAGCCATCTTGAATTCCAAAAGCTGCATGGCGCGCAGCTGCACGTGGATCCCAAAAAATCCACCCAATGAGTTGGTGTGATGCAAATGCAGCTCGCTGCGTGAGGTCTAGCCAATTGGCACCATGTGAACCCATTATTTGACCGTAGTACACCTGTTCATATTTAAGGAGAAATAAAAACGGGCCGCTAGGAGTACTAGCGGCCCGTTTCGAAAATCTGCTGGGGAATGTTTAAGCGCGAAGGCCCTTATTCACCATATTGATGACAGCATCTTTCACAGGAATCATCCCGTAAACGATTGCTCCACCGGCAACGATATTCATCCAATCATCTTTCAACATGAGACCCCAACCAGCGGCGGGAGTGATGTCGAGAAGCCAAATCATCAAGATGCTGACAACGAGGCCCCAATGGGCGCCGATGAGTGGCAACTTGCGGATGGTGTCGGACAACTTGAGGGCCCCGAGTACTGAATCGATGACGGCTGTAACCGCACCGAGCAGAACTGCGAGGAGAAGTAATGCTCCAAGTGTGTACATAATTATCTACCCCTTTTCTGCAGGGAAACCCTGCACATATGACCGTAGGCACATTGTGGGGAAAGTGGGGGATATGCCGTGGAGTACTTATGTTTATTGGGTTTGAGTGAAGTCTTACAACCCCAAAAGCGCCGCAATGGCACGTTCGGGGCCAGTATCCACAGGCAACTCGTAGCTTTCCAATCGGCTGATGTAGGTAATAGATACTTCACCGGCTCCAACTGCTCCGCCGTCGGTATGAATAGGCAAGGTGAGTTCATCGCCCCATGCCATACGCACGTAATACGAATCGGTATGGCCTTCTTTTTGCTCCATGGTTGCGGTGGCCATTGCTCGCGGGGGGTCGCTGCCCACCACGGTGCGTCGCCAATTTTTGATTTCAGAAACTGGCAGGTTAGGAACATTGACGTTCACAACAACCGGTTCAGATGGTGGGTGAGCAATGAGCCCTTCAACAACAGCATCGGCAACTGTTGCGGCCGATTCCCACAGTTGACCCTTCACCATGTCGTCCCAGCCTTGACCTTCAACACCCATGCCGTTTACTGCTTGGCTAATAGCAACGCCATTAATACCAGCGTTACGTGCAGTGAGAGCTGCACCAATGGTTCCCGAGTGATACACACTGCGACCCACGTTTGCGCCAGGGTTGATGCCCGCAACAACAAGATCAAACGGCGCACCAAAAAGTCCGAGTCGAGCAAACATCACGCACAAGGCAGGTGGGCCACTCAGCGCCCACGACTCCTTCATTCCATCAATATGTGCTTTATGTACTTCGGGTTGCATGATGTGCAACGCACCAACAGCAGAACTCGCACCCGAGTATTCGCGGTCGGGAGCAACCACTACAACTTCGCCATGGCGATTCATTGCACGAGCAAGTACGTGCAGGCCTACAGAGTCAATACCGTCATCGTTGGTAACTAAAATGCGCATATACCTTTTTAGCCTATGAACTATGGGTTTCATGCAACAGAAAGATGAACAGTGCGTGTCGAAGACAATGAAACAGGGGAGTTGACCCGAGTAAGGTTGACTTGTGGCGGTAGCAAAAAAGGCAAAAAAGGCAACGACGAAGAAGGCTTCTGTGAAAGCTGTTGAGCGCCAAAAACCAGGCCCTAAAAAGCAGCCAGTTAACCTTGCCCCAGCAATTCAGCAACGCGAGCGTAAGGCTGCCTTGGGCCGCGTCAGCCAAGACGAGGCAAAGACTCTCATCCTCAATACTGCTATTGCGATGCTTCGTGAACGACCAGTTTCAGATGTTTCGAGCCGCGAAATTGCCCACGAGTCGGGGCTAAACCACAGCTACATTGCCCGATACTTCGGCAGTAATCACGAAATGCTTTTTTGTGTCGTGGAAATAATGACGGAGCATTTAAAGAAATATCGCGAGAACGGCGACATGGCAGCTCTGGTGAAAGATCCAGATGCAAATTTGCGATTTAAATTAATGGAGTATCTGCTCGCTGAAGGCTTTCCGCCAGAACGATTTGCAGTGCTCGCTCTCGAGCAACGATCAAATACGGAAGTATTTTTTGCTGAATCTTTCAAACTCAATAAACGAGCAGCTCGTGTCTATCGTGCGAAAATTGGCATGTTGTTTCTGCTCGCCGATGAAAGAATGCTGGCGGCTTCTGTCATCGACAAAAGTACTCGCACAGACCTCATCAATCTCTTTCTTCATGAACTAGGCGACGCCAAGAAAAATGCCGAGAAATTAGGTTGGCAGTAAAAGTGTCTAACGAAAGCATTTCCCCATCCGAAACGGGAAATATGCAAGTCACAAGCACTGTATGCATGTTGTGCGGTTCACCGTATGGGAAAGAGTGGAGCACGCCAGACGGCAAAGCCCTCCTGTGCCCAACATGTGCAACCTTGAATGGCATCGGCTGCCCGTAAAACTTCGCTCGCCGGTGTTCTAATATTGACGCATGGGAACACTCGACGAAAAAGTCATCATCATCACAGGGGCAGCACGCGGACAAGGTGAAGCCGAAGCAGAGTTAGCTGCACAAGCCGGAGCAAAAGTTGTTGTCACCGACATCATCGATGGCGAGAGTGTTGCGAAAAAAGTGGGCGGCCTTTTCATTTCACACGACGTCACTTCGTCTGGGCAATGGGCAAACGTTGTGCAGAAAACGCTGGCTGCTTATGGTCGCATCGACGGGCTCGTCAATAATGCAGGTATTTGGAAACCAGGTGGTGTTACACAAGCAACAGAAGCTGAGTTTCGCCAAATTATTGATGTCAACCAAGTTGGGGTTTTTCTCGGCATGCAAGCAGTATCGGCAACGATGATTGCGCAAAAGTCGGGTTCTATTGTGAACATCTCTTCTGTTGCAGGAATGCGTGGCTTGCGTGCCATTGCTTATGCAGCAAGCAAATGGGCAGTGCACGGTATGACCAAAACTGCTGCGAGAGAACTTGGTGCACACAACGTACGCGTGAACTCGGTGCACCCCGGCTTTATTGAAACCGACATGTTGCCCCAAGGTATTGAAAGCATCATTGCAAACCAAGTACCCATGCAACGCACGGCCGATGCAAAAGAAGTGGGCGAGGTAGTGATGTTCTTGCTAGGCGATGCCGCTTCGTACGTAAATGGTGCCGAAATTATTGTTGACGGCGGGTTTATTGCGTAAGGAAGTTAATTCCAACCCAGGCGCTTAGTTGTTGCTTTGTGCTGAGCAATTTCATCGAACGCCATGGTGCGAATATCGAGCGCTTCTTCCGGCGTAATTCCGAAACTCTCCATAAGAAACAATTCAGACCACAAAAGAATGCCCGACTTCACTGCAAGTGCTTGGGCGAACCTCGGGGTCATCCCCATTTTTTGGAATTGGATGGCCAATTCGCTGTTGAGTTCACGTGACTTTTCTGCAAACCGCTTCGGCTTCACCCCGCATGTAATGAGGTACTGAATGACCTGTTGACGCTGGCTTGTGTATTTGTGCCCAACTGCCAAAACAGTGAGATCGAATGAGGCTGGCTCTTCGCCACGCTTAATGCGGCTATCAATTTCCTTTTGAGTGGCCGCCTGCGCCAAGCGCGCCAGTTCCTCGGTAACGGCAGTGAAAAGGTCTATGCGGGTACCGAAATAGCGAAACACGTAGCCATGGTTGAGCCCGGTAATTTCCGCTATTTCCTGCAATGAAATATCGGGGATCGGTTTCTTGGCAATCAGCGAAATGGTGGCATCAAGAAACTTCTGGGTGGCAGCAGCGCGGCTGAAGCGAACAGGTTTTGCTTCTATTTTCGCAGCAGGTTTCTTCTTCGCACTTGGCACCTTGCTACTTTACTCCATTTAATACCGTGCGATTGTTTCAATTACCTTGCATCTAGCAGTGCAAAAAGATCGGACAGCTCTTCCAATTGAAGATCAAGGAAAGCCAATTCCGAAATCAACACGCATCATGAAGTTGAAGATTGGTAAAAAGCCAACGGTTTAACTGGAAGTAGAAGTGGAAGTAGGGGTCGTGTCCGCTGATGTGCGGGCGCGGCCCCTCTTCTATTGTTCTGCCAGGGGGTAAACCAATGGCAACACTGTTAGCACGCGTCACCATTAATGAGGGCTGCGAAGCACGCTTTGAAGAAGTTGCGCGCCAGATGTATGAACGTACACACGCCGATGAAGAAGATGTGCGGCGCTATGAGTATTGGCGGGGTGCCGAGCCGCGCACGTACTACTGCATTGAGTCGTATGCCGATGTGGCGGGATTTTTAAAGCACCAGTC
>CAMBPP010000076.1 GCA_945869715.1 Bifidobacterium breve | reverse complement strand
GTTGGCGTAGTAACACCAACGCGAGATGGTGCGGGGCGCCAAACAAGTGGCAAGCGCATGAGAGAGTCGACGTGGTATGGACCTTTAAAGAGCAGGCCAAAGTCGCCTTGGAATTCGCCATGGTCGGTGGTGAAAATAACGTCGGTGTCGTTCCACCATCCACGATCTTTGAACACACCAACAATGCGACCAATTGCTTCATCGATGAGTTCATTTTCAATATGCACCATTGCGTTTACTTCACGCACTTGGTCGGCGGTCAGTGTGTTCGGCACCCACTGAGCGGGTGCTTCAAAGTTGGAAACAAATTCGCCGTTGTACCAAGCCAGCCACTGTGCGGGTTTCGTACTCAAAATACGTTCACGCTCGGCAGGGTCGCTGATATAGCCAGCAGGAAGGTCGAGGTCACGCCAGTTCACGCGGTGTAGTTCCGACATGGGCGGGTCCCACGCATGATGTGGATCGGGAAAGCTCACCCAACAAAACATGTCGTTGTCGTCGCTTTGTGATGAGAGCCAGTTGATGGCTCGGTCGGCCACCCACTCGGTGTGATACCACTCGCGAGGCATGGGGTTGTGCTTCACCTGTGGCGCTCCGGTGTCGCCGCCACCCATTTCATTCACCTGCAATTTGCGGTTAATGATGGGGTAGAGCATGTCGGCGCCTTCAGGGTGATTCGCACGTATCCATTGGGCGTAATGCAAAGGACCCATTGCATTGTGCGTAGCAAATTCAAGGTGTTCAAAACCGCGGTGAGGTTCTTCGATTCCGTCAGCATTTTTGTGCATCACAGTTTCCACGCCTTGAGTAGCGATGGTGTTTTCCGTGAAGAGCGCAAAGGGGTCAAGAAATGGTTCGAAGTGCGCCTTACCAATGAGCGAAGTGCGGTAGCCCTTGCGCCACAAGTCGGCTGCAATGCTGGGTGCGTCAACAGGAAGAGTGACGCCATTCATCCATACACCATGAGTGGAAACATGTTGCCCGGTGATCATGGAACTACGCGACGGCATGCACACCACGTTGGAAGGAATTGCGCGGTTGTAGCGAATGCCTTCTTTTGCAAACGAGTCAACTACAGGTGTGCGCGCAACGGTGCCGCCATTACAGCCCAATGCATCGAAGCGCT
Source organism: Bifidobacterium breve (assembly GCA_945869715.1). GTDB lineage: Bacteria > Actinomycetota > Acidimicrobiia > Acidimicrobiales > Ilumatobacteraceae > F1-20-MAGs119. Next base: position 5,670 of record CAMBPP010000076.1, on the reverse strand, counting down.
GTTGGTCGGTAGTGATAAATAAAATACGACGTGCCATTAGCGAGTTCCTCCATTGCTGGGAATGCCGTATTTCTTTTCCAGAAAACGCATTCCCTCACCTGCAGCGGCTCCAATAGCAAGTGCAAAAACTTCGGGTTCGACATTGGTGCTATAGACGACGATGCACGTGGAAGGTGTTAATTCAATGACGTCGTATGTACCCAGGTGGTTGGTGATGAGTGGGTTGTTCGTAATGCCATATTGGAATCGGCGTAGATCGTGGTCGAGCAGCAAGATATCTTCTTCAAAGACAATGCCGGTCGGCAAAGTGATCCAGCGTTTGTCGCCTTCAATACGGGTAGCGGTAATGGGAAACCATTCGTGCAGTGCCCCTGGGCGACCAATGAAGTCCCAGACCACTGCAGCAGAGGCGTCAAGAATGGCATGTCGTCGAACCGAACCCATAGTGACCTTTCTCTTTGCGATAACCAATGACTACCTTATGAATTACCATGTTATCGGTACCTGGCCATGTTGAATGAGTGCTTCATTTGTACGCGAAAACGGATGGGAGCCGAAAAACCCGCGGTATGCAGACAACGGTGACGGATGCGGCGACTCAATGAACGTGTGTTTGTGGCCAGATATGTCGAGATGGCTCTTCAGCGCTTGAGCATGTTTGCCCCACAATATAAAGACCACATGCTCATGAGTTTCGGCAACTAGACGCAGCGCTGCGGTCGTAAAGTCTTCCCAACCTTTGCCGCTGTGTGAGGCAGCTTCCCCGCGTCGCACAGTGCATGTGGTGTTGAGCAACAACACGCCCTGCTCAGTCCACGACGTGAGGTTGCCTTTCGCTGGATGTTGGAAGCGGTTCACGTTTACATCGCTCTGTAACTCAGTAAAAATATTTCGCAACGATGGTGGTAACGCAACATTGCTGTTGACAGAAAAACTCAACCCATGTGCCTGACCAGGTTGGTGATAAGGATCTTGACCCACAATGACTACCTTGACGTTTTGCAATGGAGTTGCAAAAAAGGCCGCAAACATTTCATCGTGTGGTGGATAAATTTCAAAAGATGCACGTTCTGATTCTATAAAAATACTCAGCATTTGCCAATAATTATTAGTCTGTTCATTGGTAAACAAAGCGTCCCAGCCTGGTGGTGGCGTTGTATGCGACATGTTGTAACAGATTAGTAGTGAATAAAACACACATTGATCATGTTGTGAGATAGAAATTAAGGCGTTATGGACGTCCTTCTCGCTCTCGATATTGGTGGCACCAAAGTTGCTGCAGGGCTTGTTACTCGTGAAGGTTCAGTCATCGACCGAGGGCGCATTGCAGTTCGTAGCAATCAGAGCGATGAAAATCTATTTAATGATGTTGCGCAGCTCGTCGATTCAATGCTCACAAAAGCACGTGGTCAACATGGCGCACAACCAGTTGCACTTGGTGTGGGTTGCGCTGGGCCGATGACAGAAAATGCCGAGCTGGTATCTCCGCTCAATATTCCTTGTTGGCGTAATTTCCCATTAGTGCCGCGACTACGCATTCTGACCGGCCTGCCAGTATTTGCCGATGGCGATGCCAAAGCGCTTGCCCTAGGTGAAGGCTGGAAAGGCGCAGCCAAGGGGCACGACAACTTCTTGGCAATGGTGATTTCTACTGGTGTTGGCGGTGGCATTGTGCTGAACGGACGCCTCCTTGACGGTGCAGCGGGTAACGCCGGGCACATTGGGCACGTTATTGTGGAACCAAGTGGCCGCCGCTGCGTTTGTGGCGCACGTGGATGCTTGGAAGCAGAAACTTCTGGGTCAGCAATTGAGGCCATTACTGGTAGGCCTCCTACGCAACCGACGTACGAAATTATTCAGCGCACAGGGCGGCTGGTGGGTCGCGGTATTGCATCGGTATGTAACTTGCTCGATCTGCCACTTGCTGTTGTGGGCGGAAGTGTGGCATTAGGTTTTGGTGCTCCTTTTTTCCAAGCAGCACAAAACAGTCTAGATGAACTATGTCGACTTGAGTTTTCAACTGGAGCACGCATTGTTCCGGCACGGTTAGGCGATGATGGTTCGCTTATTGGCGCAGCTGCGTTTGGTCTTCGCGGTATGAACCGCATGGCACGAATTTAATTGCGCTCTTAGTTTCCAAATTTGCGATACACAACTTCAACGGGGCCTTTCCCTACGGAACGTTGCCACCATGCACCAATAGCAATAAGCAGTGTTGTCACCACACATGAAAAAATAAATGGTGTGGTGAATGAACCTGGCTGAATCCAGCCCAACCAGTGAACTACTGCGTTAAAAATAAAACCATGGCAGAGGTAGAGAGTCAGTGTGACTTGCCCTGACCGCTGCAGAACTTGCATAAGGGGTGCGGTTGCATATTCGTCGGCCGCAAAAGAAATGAGAATGACTACAACTACTGCACTTGTACAAGCGCCAACTGTTGCAAGGATGCCTCGTTCAAAAGGATCGGTGCTCAAAACGTGCTGCCAAGAACCATCAGTGTGATGAAGTGCAAGGCCACTGACCAGGTATGTGCAGAAAAGCACTGGAATACTGGCGAAAAGTATCGTTTTTCGTTTCAGGCGAAAGGTGGCGTAGGACTTGCCGATGATGAGGCCGACACAGAAAAAGGCAAACCATGGAAGTACCGGATGTGTGTAGTCAATGAAATAACGAAAGATGAGGTTACGAGGCGTATTTGGCTCAAATGGCTGCAGCCAACTAGTTGAATGACCCTGTAGTTCCTGGCGGTAACGCCAGAACGAAAGCAGTGCAGCAGAAAATGTAATACATATGGCGATTGAAGCGATGTGTTTTGTTTTTAAATGAAAAACAGCGGAAGCCAAAATAAAATATATGCCGTAGTACGGAAGAATGGTTCCGTTCCATACCCACTCAAACATGGTTCCGATGGTGAACAGAAATGTTCCGCGCCGAATAAGCAGCCAACGTAGTTCCATGGTGCTGAGTTGCTGATTTGTTGCTGTGAGGAGCCCACAAGCAATTCCTGCAACCACTACAAAAATGACAGGGCTAGGAACAAGTAGCCCATTCCACGGATCCATGAGACGAGCAAACCATGTTGTCTGAACAGAACCTGTGGCATTGGCCCCGTTGAGGTAGCCGTGGTAGTTCAAAACGATGATGCCAAATAGGGCAATGCTGCGAGCAATATCGAGCTCTGCGAAACGAGCTACGCCATTACGTGTTGGTAACGCTGCGTTGGTCATAAGTGGTTACACCCACAATGTGATGTCGGGAGCAACACTATTCAGTGGTCTTTGCACGTCTATTGCATCGCCTACCTTCGGGCATGGTTGACCCAGCGGAACGAAACACATTGCACTATGCATATATGGTGCTTCAAGCAAAGTGAGTCGCTGCTTTTCAAAATGAAATGGACTTGAACCATTTTCTAGTGGCGACACCCCGTGGGTGGTTCCTGCTGCAACCACAACGATGTGGCCATCGGTAGGTGCGGCTGTGCTGTGGTAGCCCGCTGCAGTGCCTTTTTCAATTGAGTGGACAGCAAGAACTTCAGTGTGCAAAGAAAAAAATGATTTGTCGCCGTGCCATAAGGCGGTACCAAGCCGCACTTCAAAGAGGGCATCGGGAAATTTTTCTTGTTGTGTTGCAAGTTGAATTGCTGAAATGTGACTTAATGACACGGTGACGCACTCGGGAATAAGTGGCATCCAAGTTGCGAGTTGTTCAGCAATTTCTTCATCAGTTCGATGCAGCGGCAGATGTAAGGCGCATGAGTGAATGCTGAGCCCCGCTGCGCTGATGTGTTGCACAAGTGAGAGGAACTCATGTACTGCTACGCCAAAACGCTGCATGGGGGAAGCAAGTTTCACGACCACAGGGTTTTTCCAGCCCTTGTTCTGAAGGACTGTGAGGTCACGTTCTGAGGCAACGGTGGGGATGGCATTCGAGGGAATGGCTACTTGGTCAAACTCGCCAATGGGGGTGAGTATGTAGACGGGGGTAGGAGCCAAAATATCTTGCGCTTCAAAAACGGTTCCTACCGCAACTGCTTGAGTGGGGCCGAGTAACTCAGATACCAGTTGCATGAGAAAGGGTCGGCCAAGCCCATAGCCATTGCCTTTGACGACGGGGATGAGGCCAGGGGTCGTGCCCACGGTGTGGCCGACGTGGGTGCGAAAAGCATGTTCATTAACGGTGAGCCGAAGAGACATCAGTTCCTACGGTAGTAGTTGTAGAGGCATTTCGCTTTTATTCACGATTAGTCCATATCGTAAAGCGAGTGAAATCGTTCTTTTCCTTCCCTCATCCAGTAAATGAGACCTCGGCACGCCTTGTCGCTGGCGGGGTCGTTGCGATGAGCATCATTTTTCTCCTCACACAGAGCGGCTGGGTACTCATTCCCCTGACATACGGATTTGTAGCGCGTGTTTTAACTGGCCCCACCATGAGCCCATTAGGGCGAATTGCTACTCAGGTAGTGACGCCACGGTTGAAGGGCAATCACAAATTTGTTCCGGGACCACCCAAGCGATTTGCCCAAGGAGTAGGACTTCTCTTCAGTGGCGTTGCATCGCTGTTGTGGGCAACAGGAAGCCTGGGTGCTGCACAATTAGTTATTGCAGCCCTCATTGTTGCGGCAGGGCTTGAAAGTTTCTTTGCTATTTGTCTCGGTTGCATGATGTTCAGTGTGCTGATGCGCATGGGAGTGATTCCCGAAGATATTTGTGAAGAGTGCGGCAATATTAATCTGCGCTCGATCGCTAAGCCTCAGTAGAAGTTTTTTGCTGCATGTTGCTTGGCCAACTGGAGAGCTCTGGAACAAGTGGGTCGTAGTTGCCTTCCCGCACGATGCCTTTCCAAACACCAAACCCATACGACATGTCATCGACCCAACGTAAAAGCATGTAACGAACAGGGTCGAGGTGGGGTCGACTCGTCCACCAGTCGGAAAGTGCTGGCACGAAAGCAGCAAGACACAACGCCCAACGTGCGCGGCGTGAGATCAATGCTAAGAGCAACGCAATTGGCCACCATACGCGTGTGACTGCGCTCGCAATTTGCTTGCCAGCATGAAGATGCCCGAGAGTGGCGAGCCGAGCCGATTCTTTTTCTGCATCGGGTAGAAAGCGCAATTTGCGGCTGAGTGCTACAGCGGTACCAGCAGCAACAACTCCACCAATAATAGGAAACCCGAGAGCAATAGAAGTCCACACCCCAGTGCTCCAGCCACTCACGCGCAGTGGTGCAAGTGCGCCGCGGTGTTTTTGGGCGAGCAGAGCAGCCGATTCACCATAGCCAATGCGTTGTTCAGCAAGTTGTTGAATGGTGGTGCGAGGCAGATGATGCACTTCAATAGATGGTTCATAGCGACATGAGTAGCCAGCCGCATCGAGACGCCACACGAGGTCAACATCTTCACCGGTGCGCAACGATTCATCGAAGTTGCCTACTGCAGCAAGCGCTGAAATGCTGCACAGCAATAATGCGGAAGGTACGTAACTCACTCGAGTGCCGGCACGCACGCGTGCAGGAAGCGCACCCATGTCGAGAGGGGAGCGCACTTCTTCGTATGCGGAAAGTGCAGCACCGCTCTGAAACCAGTTCAAGCTTTTAATGCGAGGTGCGAGCACAGCAAGTTGCGGCACATTCCACCACTTGGCCAGTTCGCAAATATCTTCGGGG
>CAMBPP010000075.1 GCA_945869715.1 Bifidobacterium breve | reverse complement strand
CCTACTGGCCGACGGTCGTCGTGCATGGGGTGAAAGTACCGACAGCACCCTTGGTGGCGCCATGTGCACCGAAGAGTTTGTCGGACGTGCAGTTGAACTCGACGCTGCTGGTGTTGTACACATCAAATAGGAGCGAAAAGCACACTTGTGACCCAGAACGACACCTTTCCTCGGCAATACGCTCGCACACAACGCCTCTCACTTGGCGAGCCTCGCAGTTTCACTTTGTCTCCGTGCTCACAGCGACTCGTTTTTGCTCGCACAGAATCGGGCAGCAACTCGGTCAATATGCTCTGGGTGCTCAACACTCAATCGGGTGAAGAAAAATGTGTTTTCAACCCACTGGCCGTTGTTGAGAATAAAGGCGACATCACTGCAGAGGAGTTGCGCCGACGCGAGCGGGCTCGTGAGAGCGCCAGTGGAGTTGTTTCTTATTCTTGTGATGCAGCAGTTGAACGCGCGGTCACCGTTATTAACGGACAACTCTTTCTCATTAATTTATTAAATGGTGACAGCAGCGCACTGAACATTGAGCCTGGTATTTTTGATGCTCGCTTGAATGCTTTAGGTACACACGTTGCTTATATTCGCAGCGGTGCGTTATGTGTTGCAAATATTTCCGACAGCACCCATAGTGCTAGTGAAAATGTTTTAGCCTCCGACCCACTTGCTCACATTTCGTGGGGAATGGCCGACTTCATTGCCGCAGAAGAAATGGGTCGGCAACGTGGCTACTGGTGGTCACCAGACGGAGAGCATCTTGCTGTTTGCCGCGTCGATGAATCGCCCGTCAACACCTGGTTCATTGCCGACCCAGCACACCCAGAAAAGCCGGCTGCCGAACACCGCTACCCCGCTGCCGGAACAGCAAATGCCAAGATAACTCTACACATTGTTCACCGTGAAACAGCTACGAGCACTGTGGTAGATCTGCCCTCTTCTTATGAATATCTCAATTCTGTTGCTTGGAACGCATCTGGCCTTATTGCGCAAGTACAAACACGCGACCAGAAATCTGTAGCAATTTTCTCTGTTGAGCCAACAACAGCAAAAGCAGCAGAAATTTTTACTGATACCGATCATGCATGGGTAGAACTCGTGAGCGGCGTTCCTGCACTCACCTCAACAGGACAACTGGTGACCACGGTTGACAGAGAAGGTTCACGGCGTCTCTACGTTGATGGCGCACTGGTTACACCTGCGCATCTGCAGGTGCGTGCTGTACTTCACGTAGGAGACAGCATTGTCTTTCAATCAAACCATATTGACTCACCATGGACTCTTGATGTGTGGCGTTACGACGTTGCCACCAACAACCTCACCTGCATGAGCAGTGAATACCCAACGCCACATTCAGTTTCTGGCATAGCCACCGACAGTGCGTTCTTGTTGCGGGTGTCGCATATGACTGCTCCACGCGCGGAATTTATGACCAGCACCGGGCACAGTGTTGTCTCACATTCAGAAGAAATGCTTGTTGCACCCAATGTTGCTTTTCATACTGTCGGCAAGAACAACATTCCCGTTGCCATTGCGACACCCCGCGATAACGGCACACACAAACTTCCCGTGCTCTTCGACCCATACGGTGGCCCACATGCACAACGCGTGGTGGGCTCACTGTTGGCCTACGCCACTTCACAATGGTTCGCCGACCAAGGCTTTGTTGTGGTTGTTGCCGATGGTCGTGGAACTCCGGGTAAAGGAAGTTCTTATGAACGCAGTGTGTTGCACGACCTCGCCGAGCCAGTACTTCTCGACCAAGTAGAAGTAGCACAAGCACTCGAACAACTAGAACCACGTGCCGATGTAACTCGCGTAGCAATTCGTGGCTGGAGCTTTGGTGGTTACCTTGCTGCACTTGCCGTACTGCGCCGACCCGATATTTTTCATTGTGCAGTTGCCGGAGCACCGGTTACTGATTGGCGTTTATATGACACGCACTACACCGAACGTTATTTGGGCAACCCAGCGCTGGACGCCGACCCGTATGAGAACACTTCGCTCATGAACGATGCGCATTTATTGGACCGCCCACTACTTCTCATTCATGGTCTTGCCGACGACAACGTTGTTGCTGCGCACACCTTGCAATTATCTAGTGCATTACTTGCTGCAGGTAAAGACCACGAAGTTTTGGCGCTGTCAGGTGTCACGCATATGACACCACAAGAAGTTGTTGCAGAAAACTTGTTATTGCACCAGCTCTCATTTATTCAACGCTCGTTGCCCACTGCCCCATAACGATGCGGTCGAGACCCGCAAAGTCTTGGCGAACTTCAACATTCACATAACCCAGTTGATTAAATTCGCTGCGCAACACATCGCCTTGTTGAAAACCCATCTCACAAATGAGATAGCCACCTGGCGCAAGAAAGTCACGTGCCTCTAGGGCAATTCCTAATACGTCGCTTAAACCTTGGTTGGGAGAGAAAAGGGCAATATGTGGTTCCCACGTACGCACCGAGTCTTCAACCATTGGGTCAGATTCATCGATATACGGAGGGTTCGACACAATGACCTGAAAGGAACCGCGTAACTCGCTTGGAAGACCTGCACACCAACTGCCTTCGGTAACGCGCACATTGCGTGCATTGCGACCAATGCCAGCAATATTTGCACGAGCGATATCAAGCGCATCAGATGAAATATCACTGAGCCACACTTCAGTATTATCGTGTGGCAATTCATTTGCCATTGACAAACCAATAGCCCCGCTACCAGTGCCAATGTCGGCAATGCGCAGTATGTGTTCACCGCTATGCAACTGACGAGCACACCTCAATGCAGCTTCAACTACCTGCTCAGTTTCTGGCCGAGGAATGAGCACACGCTGGTCAATGAGTAAATCAATATGACGAAACGGCCAATGACCAAGTACGTATTGCACTGGCTCGCCAGCCAACCTACGCGCTACCATTGCCTGCAAAGAAACACCCATTCGCATTGTTGCTGGTTCGCTCAGCGACTCAACAAATTCGCTACCGTTGCGCCCACTTGCTTCTTCACATAGCCAACGTGATTCTTTTTCGTCGCCCAATAGCGCAGTAGTTTCACTCCACAGTTCGCGCCAAGTACTTGCCTGATCGTTACTCATGGGCACCCCAGCACGGGCTTATTTTTCTCCGGCCAACTGCCGTGATCGTTCGTCGCTAATAAGAGCCTGCGATACCTCAAGCAAGTTGCCACTCAAAATGTCTTGCAACTTGTACAAAGTAAGCCCAATACGGTGGTCAGTGAGCCTGTTGTCTTTGTAGTTATACGTACGAATTTTTTCACTACGCCCGCCTCCACCAGTTTGCGCTTTGCGTTGCGCAGAGGCTTCGGCGTCGTGTTCTTCCTGGCGAAGTTTCATAATGCGAGTACGCAACACTTGCATTGCCCGCGCTTTGTTCTGCAACTGGCTGCGTTCATCTTGCATCGCTACCACCACGCCGGTTGGCCTGTGGGTAATACGCACTGCAGAGTCGGTGGTGTTCACGTGCTGGCCACCTGCGCCCGATGAACGGTAAATATCGATATCGAGATCTTTTTCGTCGATGAATACATCGACCTCTTCTGCTTCTGGCATGACGGTGACCGTTGCCGACGAAGTATGCACACGGCCTTGGCTTTCGGTAACAGGCACACGTTGTACGCGGTGCGGGCCACCTTCAAATTTCATATAGGTCCATGTGAGGTCGCCACTCATGAGAATAACTACCTGGTTGATGCCACCCAGCGGAGAAAAATCGAGAGAAAGCGTTTCGCACTTCCACCCCTGGTTTGCCGCATAGGCGCGGTACATCTCGAGCAAATCTGCAGCGAAGAGGTTTGCCTCTTCGCCACCCTCGGCTCCACGAATTTCTACAATGACATTTTTTCCGTCGTTTGCATCACGTGGCAACAAAAGCATTTTGAGTTCAGCTTCAAGCGACAAAAGCTCGGCTTCTGCACTGTCAAGTTCTTCGCGAAAAAGGTCGCGCTCTTCGCCCACGGTTTGCTCCATGAGCTCACGGGCCGCTTCGGCATTGCCCTGTGTTTCGCGAATGGTGCGAATGCACTGCACGATGGGAGTCATTTGTTTATACAAGCGCGAGGCATCGCGCAGTTTGTTTTGGTCGCCAACGATGTCGGGGTCACCAAGACTTGCTTCAAGCTCTGCATAGTCGCGCTCTATGCCATCTAGGCGATCCATCATGATGGAGAGGCTAACTGTGAGTTCTTGGTTGCAGCGGGAATGCCTAGGAACCGTGCAGGCTTTGTAGCTTTTTCTAATGCCAAACGGTTAGTACGTGTGATGTGCGTATCGGGCATTGCAATAACAAGTTCTGCATTGGGGTCACTGTAACTGCGCGCATCAAGTGCAAAAGGAACAATGTCTGGGTCTGCCCCAGTAGTAAACACGACTATGAATTGTTTGCCGTCGGCACCCTGCGCTTTGCCAACACAGGGCACCACATCGAGCACATTGCTACGTGCAAAAGGTGGGTCACATGGTTCGAGCGACATTGCGCCAACAAGCCCTGGCTCATTCATTACGCGTGCGCGCAACATACGCTCTGGCGCAAGACGATTGAACGGATGTGGTTCTGCATCGTGATGACGTTGTTTTGCGACAGATGCGACGACGCCAGACAGCGCTTCTTGTTGTGGTTTATTTCCATGCAACAACACGAATGCTTCCCTGTCGTGTGCGCCCATTCCTACTTCAAGGCGCACTTCGCCGGTAAATGCATCGGTGACGGCACGACAGACTTCTAAACCAAGTACTTCACCTGTGACAATTCCGTGTTCAACACGAGGAACCGCACCGCCTGATGCAATAAGGTCAATAAATTCCAAATGTTCTGGCAAGGCTTGCGTTGCTTCAACATGTGGTACGGCAATGGCGGGCAACAACACGCGGTCGTTGACCTGCCACACAGTGATGGGAAAAGAAAAGTGTTCTGCCTGACGAGCAAGCACGCCTGTATTTTCTTCAGCGAGTACATGCAATGCAGTGGCGCCTTCTTTCAAAGCCCACAAGAGTGCAGGCCCTAAACCGCGTTGCGGGTTGTCGCTGACCAGCACCCATACTTCGGTTCCATGCTTTACTGCAGCGCCACGCGAAAAGCCGAGTGGCTCGAGATCAGATTCAGGAACGGCGTGACCGAGGTGTTCGCGAACGAGGACGCGCAACTTCAGAGAAAGGAGTTGGCCTTTTCGAGAGTCGTCAAGCGACACGGGCGTAACCGAAGAACGTCGAATTAGGAGGTCTTGGACTTGCGCTCGCCGTAGCGCTTGTTGAAGCGCTCCACGCGACCACCAGTGTCGACAAGTTTTTGCTTGCCAGTGAAGTACGGGTGGCACTCATTGCACAATTCAACGCGGAAGTCGCCACCTTTGGTGCTGCGTGTGGTGAAAGTATTGCCACATGAGCAAATGACGCTGGTGTCTACGTATTGGGGATGAATGTCGGTCTTCATGGCTCTCCGGAGTTCTTAGCAGTGACCTGAGTGTATCGGGCAAAAAGCGGCCTACATCGAAGGTTGTTTGGCGATTTCTGACAAGAAATCGTCGTTATTACGGAATGATTTGAGGCGGTCGATGAGAAGTTCGAGCCCTGGAGCCCCATTTCCATCGGCAGCAAGGCCCGACAGCACCCGACGTAGTTTCCACACCAACTGCAATTGCTTGGGCGGGAACAGGAGCTCTTCGTGGCGCGTGCTTGATGCATCGACGTCGATTGCTGGGTACACGCGACGCTCGGCAAGGCGGCGATCGAGGCGCAATTCCATGTTGCCTGTTCCTTTGAATTCTTCAAAGATGGCATCGTCCATGCGGCTATTGGTCTCAACAAGACACGTAGCAAGAATGGTGAGACTTCCACCCTCTTCTACGTTGCGTGCTGCACCAAAGAATTTCTTCGGCGGATACAAAGCACCCGCATCGATACCACCCGACATCACACGACCTGTTGCCGGAGCAGCAAGGTTGTATGCACGCGAGAGACGCGTAATACCGTCGAGAACAACTACAACGTCTTTACCAGATTCCACCATGCGCTTGGCTTTTTCAATTGCCATTTCCGCAACGATGGTGTGCTCTTCAGACGGACGGTCGAAAGTAGAGGAAATGACTTCACCACGAACGGTGCGCTTCATATCGGTTACTTCTTCCGGGCGTTCATCGATGAGCAGAACGATGAGGCTGACCTCGGGGTTGTTCTTCTCAATTGAGCTCACGATGGTCTTCATGATGGTGGTCTTACCCGCTTTTGGCGGAGACACAATGAGCCCACGCTGACCTTTACCAATAGGTGCAATGAGGTCGATAATGCGCGCAGTCATGTTGCCCGGATCACTGTCGTCTTCAAGTCGCAATTTGGAATCGGGGAACAACGGGGTGAGATCTTCAAAACGCGGACGCTTCTTTACATCGTCTGGCGACTGGCCATTCAACGTAGCGATATCGAGCATTGCAGGGTTCTTTTCACCACGTGCGGCGGGTCGTGCCATACCAGTGACATGGTCGCCTTTACGCAAACCATACTGACGTGTTTGCTTCACCGAAATATATGCATCGCCGCTTGTAGGCAAGTAGCCGTTCACTCGCAAATAGCCGTATCCCTCGTCGCGCAAGTCGAGGTGACCCGACACTGCAACTGGCTCTTGGCTTATTGGATCTTCTAAAACTTCAGCGTCAATTTCGTAGCGATCGGTGCCCTGTGGACCCTCATCGTCACGACGCCCTTTACGACGACGACGGTTGCGATTGCGATTGCGATTTGCTGGGTCGTTGTCGAAACGCGAACCTTGAGCGGCACCTTGTTGCGCGCCTGGCTGACCACCTTGTGGACGCGGGCCGCGGTCGGTTTG
>CAMBPP010000074.1 GCA_945869715.1 Bifidobacterium breve | reverse complement strand
CGGTAAGTCCACCCTTTCCGACCGTATTTTGGAGCTCACCAATGCCGTTGAGGTGCGAGATATGCGCGCCCAATACCTCGACACCATGGACCTGGAACGCGAGCGAGGCATCACTATTAAGGCCCAAAACGTGCGGGTCGACTGGAAAGGCTCAGTCCTGCACCTCATCGACACCCCTGGGCACGTCGACTTTGGCTACGAGGTCAGCCGCTCTTTAGCGGCTTGTGAAGGCGTGGTTTTGGTGGTCGATGCGGCTCAAGGTATTGAGGCACAAACGTTGGCCAACTGCTATCTCGCCTTGGAAAACGATCTGGAAATTGTTGCGGTGTTGAACAAGATCGACCTGCCCGCAGCAAACCCCGAGTACTACGCCGACGAAATTGAACGCGTGCTCGGCATTCCAGCTGAAGATATTTTGCGCATCTCGGCAAAAACAGGTGAAGGTGTTCCGGAACTCCTCGATGCCATCGTGGAACGCATTCCGCCGCCAACAGGCGACCCTACGTTGCCACTGCAGGCGCTCATCTTCGACAGTCAATACGACCAGTACCGCGGAGTAGTGAGCAGTGTTCGCGTGATGCAAGGCACACTCGACGCCAAAGGCAAATTGCTCTTCATGCAAGCCGGTGCAATTCACGAGGCAATTGAAATTGGTGTGCGTCGACCCGTGCCAACTCCTGTTACAGAACTTGGGCCCGGAGAAGTGGGCTATCTCATTGCAGGCATTAAAGATGTGGGCGAAGCGCGAAGCGGTGAAACTGTTACACGTTCGGGCGAGCCAGCTGCAGAAGCGTTGCCTGGTTACAACAACCCGAAGCCAATGGTGTTTTGCGGTTTGTACCCAATTGACGGCGACGATTTCGAGAACTTGCGCGACAGTTTGGAAAAACTCAAACTCAACGATGCTTCTATTACGTACGAACCAGAAAGCTCTGGTGCACTCGGGTTCGGATTCCGCTGTGGATTCCTTGGGCTCTTGCACATGGAAATTGTGAAAGAGCGTTTGGAGCGCGAGTTCAACTTGGCTCTCATTGCAACTGCACCGTCGGTGGAGTATCGAGTGCATAAAACCAATGGTGAAATTCAACTGGTAGACAACCCTGCCTCGCTTCCACCTACGCAAAATATTGCGCGCATTGAAGAGCCGTATTTCAAAGTGGGCATTGTTACGCCAAAGGACTACACCGGAACCCTGATGGAGTTGTGTCAGATGCGGCGTGGAGAGATGCTCAAAATTGAATATCTCTCTCCCGATCGCGTGGAGTTGAGTTATGCCATTCCGCTTGCGGAAGTGGTGGTCGACTTCTTCGACCAGATGAAGAGCCGCTCGCAGGGTTACGCCAGCCTCGACTATGAACTCGATGGATACCGCGAATCACACTTGGTGAAAGTAGATCTTCTACTCAACGGCATTGCTGCCGATGCTTTCAGCACCATTGTGCACCGCGATCGCGCCTTCGAATACGGGCGTCGAATGTGCGAGAAGTTGAAGGAACTCATTCCACGCCAAATGTTCGATGTACCTATTCAGGCAGCTATTGGCGGCAAGGTCATCTCTCGTGAAACCGTGAAAGCCAAGCGTAAAGACGTTTTGGCGAAGTGCTACGGAGGCGATATTACGCGTAAGCGTAAGTTGCTCGAAAAGCAAAAAGAAGGCAAGAAGAAAATGAAGTCCATCGGGCGCGTAGAAGTACCCGGAGACGTTTTCATTGCAGCTTTGAAGCTCGACGATTGAGTACCCGCATGGCCGATACTTTCCGTTCACTCGAGACGCGTAATGCGAAACTCTTTTTTAGCGGCTTGCTCGTGAGCAACATCGGCACCTGGATGCAATTCACTGCATCGTCGCTACTTATTTATCGCCTCACAGGAAAAGCTACCGACCTTGGGCTGAACGTGATGTTCCAGTTTTTGCCCATGTTGCTATTAGGTGCCTGGGCAGGAGCGCTGTCAGATCGGTACAACCGCTTGCGCGTCACGCTATTCACGCAAAGTGGGCTTGCAATGCAGGCAATTGTTCTTGGCGTGCTCGACCTCACAAACAACATTTCATTGACAGCGGTGTACGCATTGTCGCTCGTTCTGGGTGTAGTTAATGCATTCGATAACCCTGCACGACGCGGCTTGGTTACTGAATTAGTAGAGCCAAAAAATATTAGCAATGCCGTGTCGTTAAATACGGCCGCAATGACCGGCTCGCGAATATTTGGGCCTGCCCTTGCAACACTTTTGGTGGGTCCATGTGGCACAGGCTGGTTGTTTATTTTTAATGGCCTTTCCTTTGCGGCCATTTTGTTCAGCATCTTGGCAATGGACACTTCACAGTTGTACCCAGCGCCGCGTTCGGCGCGCGGCGGAAAGCCAGTGCGAGAAGCACTGTCTTACATTCGTCAAGACAGGTCGTTGTTCGCAGTATTTATAGTTCTCACCATCGTGAGCACATTTGCTTTCAACTACAGCGTGGTATTGCCAAAATTGGCCGACCAGCGTTGGGGGAGCGACTCAGGCTTTGGTTGGTTGCTTGCCATGATCAGCGTCGGCAGTTTATTGGGCAGTCTTTTCACTGCTGGTCGCGCTGTGGTGACTGTGCGCTATTTCGCTGTGGGCTGTGGAGTGCTTGCGGCAGGAAACCTTGCCTTGGCCTGGTCACCAAATTTATGGGTGGCGTTCATTGCTGCTGTGCCACTTGGCGCAGGAGGAGCAATGTTTATTTCTGGGGCAAATGCAATTAGTCAAGTACAGGCGCCAGCCAATATGCGCGGGCGTATCTTGTCTCTCACTGCCGTTGCATTTTTAGGTTCCACCCCCATCGGTGGGCCAATTACTGGTTGGGTGGCCGACCACGTGAGCATTGAATGGGCACTTGGCTACGGCGGCGTCATTTCAATTGCAAGCGTGTTTCTTCTGTACATCATGCTTCCTGCAAAAAAGGAAGCACTCCAACAGGAAGCATTGGCGTAATGCGTTCGGTGATGTGGTTTCGCCGCGACCTGCGTGTGCACGACAACGAAGCGCTCAGTGCTGCGTGCAGTGAAAAGGAATGCATTCCGTTGTTCGTGCTCGACCCTATTTTTCTCGAGCGCTCAGGTCTGCCCCGTTTAACATTTCTTTTTGATGCATTACGGGCATTGAATGAATCGTTGGGTGGTGCGTTAGTTATTCGCATTGGCAACCCCGTAGAAGTGGTGCCAGCATTCGCCGCTGAAGTGAAAGCTCAAACAGTTTTTGTCTCCAAAGATTTCGCGCCTTACGGACGCAAGCGCGACATTGAAGTTGCTACTGCTTTACGCAGTGGAGGCATGGCATTGCGTGGTGTGGGTAGCCCCTATTGCGTTGAACCCGGAACCGTACGTAAAGACGATGGCAACCCGTACGCAGTGTTCACCCCCTTTTCTAAGAGGTGGGCTGGTCATTTGCGCCCGCACGAAGAAAGCGACGCTGTTTTTTCTTCTGTTGTTCCCGCCGGTGTAGTGCCAATAACGCCATTGCCGTCCCTGCCCGAATGCAGTGCTGTATTGCCTGTTGCAACAGAGAAAGCAGCTCACGACCGCTGGGCATGGTTTATTGCCGAGGCTGCAAGTTCATATAGCGAGCAACGCAACCTGCCTGCAGTAGACGGTTCCTCGCAGCTCTCTGCCTATTTGCGTTTTGGTCTTATACATCCGAAACAACTCATTGCTGACTTGGGCGATTCACCAAGTCATTTGGTGTATCGCAGCGAGTTGGCGTGGCGTGAGTTTTACGCCGATGTTCTGTTCCATCAGCCGCACACTGCATGGAACAACCTGCAGCCAAAAATGAACAAAATTTCCCTAGATACCGATGCGCGTGCCAAAGAGCGGTTCGCATTGTGGTGTGCGGGTGAAACGGGGTACCCCATCATCGATGCCGGCATGCGTCAACTGTTGGCCACGGGTTGGATGCACAATCGTGTGCGCATGATTGTGGCAAGTTTTCTTGTTAAAGATCTGCACCTACCGTGGCAATGGGGTGCAAAACATTTCATGAGCCATCTTGTAGATGGCGACATTGCGTCGAACAATCACGGCTGGCAGTGGAGCGCAGGAAGCGGCACCGACGCCGCACCGTATTTCCGCATTTTCAACCCACAAAGTCAGTCAGAAAAGTTCGACCCAACAGGTGCTTACATCAGAAAATATGTTGACGAACTTGCCGACCTCGAGGGCAAAACCATTCATGTGCCTGGGGCCGATGGGCGAGCAACGTATGGAGCACCTATGGTGAATCACTCAGCAGAACGTGAAGAAAGCCTTTCTCGTTATAAGGCCGTATCGGGCAAGTAACCTAGACACAAGATGCTTGACGACAGAAAAACCGCCATTCTTCGCGCCGTAGTGCAGGAATATATTGAAACCGGGCAGCCGGTTGGCTCAGCACACATTGCCCATACGGCTGGCGTGTCGGTGTCGTCGGCAACCGTACGCAACGACATGGCGATGCTCGAACAAGAGGGCTACCTCGTGCAGCCACACACCTCTGCTGGGCGTATTCCTACCGATAAGGGTTACCGCTTTTTTGTTGACACCCTGGTCACTACTGCCCAAGCAGAACGTGTTACTTCTGAACAAGTAGGAAGTTTCTTTCACCATTCCACAGGCCGTGTTGAAGAGCTCTTGCAGAAAACCTCTGGTCTCTTAACCAACATGACCAACTACGCAGCATTGGTAGTTGGCCCGGCAGCCGATGTGGCCACCGTGCGTAGCGTACAAATTGTGAGACTGTCGTTGCACATGGGAACAGTCGTTGTGGTGTTGTCAAGTGGTGTTGTGCAAAGTGAAGCCATCGACCTTGACGATCAACTCTCCGATGCTCAAGTGGCAGCATCAAGCGCACACCTCAATGCGGCAACCTACGGGCATGTTTTTAACCAAGTGCACCTGGCCCCGAGTGGCGATGTGAAAGTTGATGCCCTGTGTTCTGAAGCGCTCTCCCTTCTGGTGCCGCACCAAAGCGATGCCAACGTCATTGTGGGCGGAGCCGCAGCAATGGCGCAAGCCTTCGATGCTGTCGATGTTGTGCGCTCAGTATTGCAAACCCTTGAGCAGCAATATGTTGTGGTGTCACTTGTACGTGATGTGCTCGACCGAGGTTTGTCGGTAGCTATTGGCAGCGAACACGGTGTTGAGCCTTTAGCTGCATGCTCAGTAGTAGTTGCGCCAGTCATGGCCGATGGTGAAAAATTAGGAACGGTTGGGGTGCTTGGCCCAACACGAATGAATTATCCGCAGGCGTTGGCAACAGTTGAGGCAGTAAGTACACAATTGGGTCGACGCCTTGCAGACGGAAGTTATGGAGCAATGAGCAATGGCTAGTGATTTTTACGACATTCTCGAGGTGGGCCGTGGCGCATCGTCTGAGGAGCTCAAAAAGGCATATCGCAAGCGTGCTCGTGAATTGCATCCCGATGCCAACCCTGGCGATACAACTGCAGAGAACAAGTTCAAAGAGCTGAGCCGCGCCTATGAGGTGCTCTCTGACCCACAACAACGTGCTCAGTACGATCGTTTCGGCGAGGCTGGCGTCGGTGGTGCAGGAGGCGGTGGAGACCCCTTCAGCGGTGGCGGCCTTGGCGATATTTTTGAAGCATTTTTTGGCGGCAACTCACCCTTTGGCGGCACAGGAAACGGGTTCGGAGGCCGTGGGCAAAATGCTGGTCCGCCACGCGGGCAAGACCTTGAGGTCATTGCAAATCTTACTTTTGAACAAGCTGTTTTTGGTGGAACCGTTCCGGTCACATTGCGTACTGCTTTGCGCTGTGATGACTGTTCAGGTTCGGGTGCAGGGGCGGGCACAAAGCCAGTGACCTGTTCCGATTGTGGTGGTGCTGGCCAAGTACGCCGGGTGCGTCAAAGTTTGCTTGGTCAAATGGTGTCGGCATCTCCATGCCAACGATGCAGTGGCATTGGTCAAGTGGTATCTACCCCGTGTACTGCGTGTAAGGGCGATGGTCGCATTGTTGAAAACGCTACGTATCAAATTGATGTTCCTGGTGGCGTCGACACAGGTGCAACATTGCGTCTCAACGGCCGTGGTGCGGTTGGTCAACGCGGTGGCGCAGCGGGCGACTTGTATGTGCATGTTCGTGTTGCTGCCCATGCCACTTTGCAGCGCGATGAATACGACCTCATTGCAGTGCAGAATTTAGGTATTGCTACTGCAACCCTGGGCACAACAGTCACTATTGAAACGCTCGATGGCGCAGAGGAAATTACCATTCCTCACGGCACGCAACACGGGCAAGAGTTTGTACTGCGCGGGCGCGGAGTAACGCATTTGAACTCGGGTGGCAAGCGTCGTGGCGACCTGCGCATCATTGTGCAAATTGAAGTTCCTACCAAGTTGACCGACGAAGAAGATGCGCTGTTGCGTAAATTCGCAGAACTGCGGGGAGAAACCGTGAAAGACCCAGAAAAGGGCCTGAAGTCGAAATTGAAATCGGCATTTTCGTGAACCCACTGCTGCGCAATTCTGCTGCGCATCTTGTTCTCAACAACATCGACACCATTTCTCTCTCCGACACCGATTCTCACCACCTTTTTCGTGTGCTGCGCTTGCGCGACGGCCAAAGCGTGACCGCTACTGATGGCGCAGGTCGATGGAGAGAATGTCGTGTGGTGGGTCGAGACGGAATTGAAATTTCAGGCGATGTTGTGGTGGAGAGTGCACCAAGTCTCACTATTGGTGTTGCCTTCGTTCCCGTGAAAGCAGAAAAGCCCGAAGCCACAGTTCGCCAGCTTGTTGAAGTAGGCGCAGGCGTCATTGATGTATTGCTTCCGACAAAGCGTGCCGTTGCTGGCACACGTGACCGCTTGAACGACCGTATTCACACCATTGTTCGTGAGGCATGTATGCAGAGCCGTCGCGTTTTTGTGCCCCAGGTAAATGTGGGTGTCGACCTTGCTGAAGTACTGGCGCAAGCAGGAGTAGCCGTAGCCGACCCTGAAGGTGGCCCATTGAGCGCAGAACACCAATACATCGTCGTTGGCCCCGAAGG